>NZ_JBIDDG010000009.1:0-279225 GCF_043205005.1 Micromonospora sp. NPDC047620
GACCCCGCCAGACGCTGGGCTGGGCAACCCCAACCCAGCGTCTCGCTCAACTCATCGCGCCCTGACGATTGCACTCACCACTTGACACCGCCCCGACACCGAAGGCAACAACTTCATGATCAACGGGGTGGTCCGGGGGGAGGGGAGGGAGGGGAGGGGGGAGGGGGTTAGGGGAGGAGGGGGTGGCGGAGGACGTTTTCTTCGCGGCCCGGGCCCACGCCGACCACGCTGACGCGGGTGCCGCAGAGTTCCTCGATGCGGGCGATGTAGCGGCGGGCGTTCTCCGGGAGTTCCGCCTCGGTCCTCGCCTCGGTGATGTCCTCCCACCAGCCGTCGAGCTCCTCGTAGATCGGAGTCGCGTGGTGGAAGTCGGTCTGGGTCATCGGCATGTCGTCGTAACGCTTGCCGTTGATCTCGTAACCGACGCAGATCGGCACCTTGGGCAGGCCGGTCAGCACGTCCAGCTTGGTGACCACCAGGTCGGTGACCCCGTTGAGGCGGCAGGCGTACCGGGCGACGACGGCGTCGAACCAGCCGCAGCGGCGCTCCCGGCCGGTGGTGGTGCCGTACTCGTGGCCGACCTTGCGCAGGTGCTGGCCGTTGTCGTCGAAGAGTTCGGTCGGGAACGGCCCGGAGCCGACCCGGGTCGTGTACGCCTTGCTGACCGCGATCACCTTGCTGATCGCCGTCGGCGGGATGCCGGCGCCCACGCACGCCCCGCCGGCCGTCGGGTTCGACGAGGTCACGAAGGGGTACGTGCCGTGGTCCATGTCGAGCATGGTGGCCTGGGCGCCCTCCAGCAGGACCGTCTCGCCGCGGTCCAGCGCGTCCCAGAGCATGACCCGGGTCTCGGCGATGTACGGCTTGAGCCGCTCCGCGTACTCCAGGTACTCCTCGATCGTCGCGTCGACGTCGATCGCCTTGCGGTTGTAGACCTTGAACAGGAGCTGGTTCTTCTCGCGCAGCGCCAGTTCCAGCTTCTTGCGCAGGATGCCCGGGTCGAGCAGGTCCTGCAGCCGGATTCCCATCCGGGCGACCTTGTCGCCGTACGCGGGGCCGATGCCCCGGCCGGTGGTGCCGATCCGGGAGCTGCCGAGGTAGCGCTCAACGACCCGGTCCAGGGCCCGGTGGTGCGGCATGATCAGGTGCGCGTCGCCGGAGATCCGCAGCCGGCTGACGTCCACGCCCCGCTCGGCGAGCCCGTCGATCTCGGCCAGCAGCACCTTCGGGTCGACCACCACGCCGTTGCCGATGACGATCATCGCGCTCGGTGACAGGGCACCCGACGGCATCAGGTGCAGCGCGTACTTCTGGCCGTCCGGGGTGATCACCGTGTGGCCGGCGTTGTTGCCGCCGGAGTAGCGCACGACGTAGTCGACCCGCTCACCCAGCAGGTCGGTAACCTTGCCCTTGCCCTCGTCGCCCCACTGGGCGCCGAGGAGCACGATCGCTGGCATCTTCTCGCCTCCAGAAGGCTCGGGTGCCAGGTGGCGACCGGTCAGCGAGCCCGGGGTGTCAGGCTAACAAGTAGTGACGGCGCGGCCGGCAGGGGTCGCGTCGAGAGGCAGGAGGCCGTTTCCGTGTACGACGTGGTGCTGCTCACCCTCGGCTCGGAGCGCGACGCGCCCGGCGGGGCCTGCGGCAGCGGCGGTGCCTGCTGCGGCGGCGCGACGGCGCACGAGGCCGACGCCGGGGCTGCGGCGCACGAGGGCGACGCCGGGGCTGCGGCGCACGAGGCCGACGCCGAGGCGACGACGAACGAGGGCGACGCCGAGGCGACGACGAACGAGGGCGACGCCGAGGCGACGACGAACGAGGGCGACGCCGAGGCGACGACGAACGAGGGCGACGCCGAGGCGACGACGAACGAGACCGGGGCCGGGGCTGCGGCGGACGGAGCCGAGACCGGGGCCGGGGCGACGGCGGACGGGGACGCGACGGCACGTGACGCGGCCGACGTCTGCGGGACCGGCGACCGGCACGACGGGAAGGCCGGCTGCGACACCCCCCGGGTGCCGGTGCTGGCCTGCGCGGACGCGCTCACCGCCCGGGGCGCCCGGGTGGAGACGGTCACCGCCCGCTCGGACGCCGAGATCGACGAGGTGCTGGCCCGGTTCGACGGGCCGCCCCGCCCGGACGGCCTCACCTGGCCCGACCCGGACTCCAAGATCCGGCTGGTGGTCGCCGCCGCCAGCGACGCGCAGTTACGCGCCGTCGTGCGCCGGCTCGTCCGGCGGTACGCCCCACCGCCCAGCCGCCGTCCCGACGACCTCCCCGGCAACCGTACGGTGCCGGACCTGCCGCCGATCGGCGTACTCCCGCTCGATCCGGCGCGGAGCACGACGCACCGTGACCTGGCGGCGCAGCTCGGGCTGCCCCGCGACCCGGCGGCGGTGGCCGCCGCGGTGCTGGACGGCACGGCCCGCCGGCTCGACCTGCTGCGCAACGACGGCGGCTCGGTGACCCTGGACGGCGCGCTGATCGGCGCCGCCGACGACAGCGGCCGGCCGCTGCACTGGCGGGGGCGGGTCGAGGTGGACGACGCCGTCCTCTCCAACGGCGACGACCCGCTGCTGGCCTGCGCGATCGGCAACGCCGGCGGGTACGCCCGACTCGACGACGTGACACTGCTCGGCGACCCGGACCCGACGGACGGGCGGGTCGAGGTTGCGGTGGCCGTGCCCGTGGTCACCCGCTCGGCGTTGGGCAGGAAGCGAATGCGGCTGGAGGTACGCCGCGCCCGGGGGCGGGCTGTGTCCGTGCTGCCCCGCGAGGGGAAGGTCCCGTTCCTCGACGACGGGGCCGAGGGCGAGCTGAGCCGGAAGCGGTCCTGGTGGACCGAGCCGGGCGCCTGGGCGGTCTGGACGAGCTGACCTCGGCGTCCCCCGCGACGGCCGACCGCGGCCGGCCACTGGGCCTATCCTCGGCAGAAGGAATGGGGAGGAACCGTGGTGGACGAGAACGCCGACCGGGTCCACGTACCCGGCCAGCCGCCGGTGCCGGAGCGGGACATCGAACCACTCTGGCCGCCCGACCAGATCGACGGTGCCGACGCACCGCCGTGGGCGTCGACCGCCGCGGCGTCGCCCGTCCCCCCGCAGGGCCGGCCGGCCGCACCGCCCTCGCCCGCCGACTACCCGTCTCTGACCGGCGGCCTGCCGGGCGGCCCGGCGACACCCGCGCCGCCGGACCCGGCGACCGGCTGGGCGCCCCCGCCGGCTGCGGCCTCCGGATGGGGGCCCGGACCGTCGGGCCAGGGCTGGGCGCCGCCGACGCCCCCCGCAGGGCTGACCACCCCGCCCGCCGCAGGCGCTGCCGTCCCGCCCAGCGACCCGACCGCCCCGCCCGCCGGTTCGGGCGCAGCCGCCCCGCAGGGCATCGGCACAGCCGCCCCGCCGGACTCGGGCACAGCCGCCCCGCAGGGCATCGGCACAGCCGCCCCGCCGGACTCGGGCGCAGCCGTTCCGCCGGCAAGCTCAGTCGCCCCGCCGGTCTCGGGCGCAGTCGTACCTCCCGGGGGCGCGGCCGTTCCGCCCGGCGCGGTGGGGGCTGTTCCGCCCGGTGGGGGCACCTCCGCCCTGGCCGGTGAGGGCACGAGCGCCCCGGGCGTCGCCGGGAACGGAACCAGGTCGGCGGTCGGGGCGGGTGGGGCCCCGGCCGAGGGCGTCGGAGCCGGCGTGCCGGCTCCCCGGTCTCCTCAGCCCGCCCCCGCCCGGGTCGACCTCGACATGCCCTTCAGCCTCGACCAGCCGGCCGCACCGGTCCCGGTCACGCGCCCGGCCCCGATTCCGCAGCCCTCGGCCACCGACCGGGCCGCCGCCAGCGAGCGGTCGCCGGAGGTCGCCGCCGGCTCGGACGCGACCGGCGTCGGGCCGGCGCCGAGCGGGGTTGCCGGCAGCACCGACAGCGGAGGCGGCGCACCGGCGGGCGGCACAGCGGCGATCCGCGGCTCGGCGAACGGCGGCGCGGCCCACAGCGTCTCGACGAACGGCGGCGCGGCCCACGGTGGCGGGGCCCGCGGATCGGCCGAGTCCCCGTGGGCACAGCCGCCGCAGCGGCCCGCCCCGTCCGCCGTCGAATCCACGTCGGCGGCCGGCACCGCCCGGCCGGCAGCCGTGACGAACCACGGTGCCGCCGAGCCGACGCCCACGAGCGGAGGTGCCGCGCCCGGTCCCGACGTACCCCAGCGGGGCACGGCCGGGCACGGCATGCCCCCGCAGGACACAGCCGGGCACGGCATGCCCCCGCAGGACACAGCCGGGCACGGCATGCCCCCGCAGGACACAGCCGGGCCAGACACGGCCGGGCAGGGCTCGGCCCGGCAGGGCACGGACGAGCAGGGCAGCGCCGGGCAGGGCATGCCGCAGCAGGGCGGCGCGGCCGGGCAGGGCGGCGCGGCCGGGCCGGCCGGGGGCCCCGGGCCGGATGCGGGGGCACCGGTGCGGGCCATGCCACCCGGCCCGTACCCGCCGCAGATGACCGGCCCGTACCCGCCGCAGCAGGCGGGCCCGACGCCGCCGCCCGGCCCGTACCCGCCCCAGCCCGGGTGGTATCCGCCGGCCTGGCCGCCGGGCACGCCGGGGGTCGCCGGCCCGGTGCCGCAGCAGGCGTACCAGGCGGCCGAGGGGGTGACCGCCGTGCCGCCGGGCCAGCCCGACCCGAACTGGAACCCGGCGATCACCGCGCCGCCGACCGCCGAGGATTTCGCCCGCCGCCGGCAGGTCCGGCCCGCCGACCCGGTGGCCACGATGGGCGTACGGGCGGTGGCGAACCGGATGGGGCTGCGGCTCCCGCCGGGGCGGCACGAGCAGGAGCTGCGGCGGGACATCGAGATGGTGCGCCGCAACTTCGGCGGGCTGCGCCAGGTGACCGTGGTGAACCCGAAGGGCGGTGCCGGCAAGACGGTGGCCATCCTGCTGCTGGCGATGACGTTCGGCCAGAAGCGCGGCGGCTACGTGCTGGCGTGGGACAACAACGAGACCCAGGGCACCCTCGGGATGCGCGCCCAGCAGGACTTCCACTCGCGTACGGTGCGGGACATGCTGCGCGACCTGGGCCAGTTCCAGGGCGCGCACGGGCGGGTGGGCGACCTGTCGCAGTACGTCCGGTCGCAGGGCGAGGGGATGTTCGACGTCCTCGCCTCGGACGAGTCGGCGACCGGGGGCGAGATGCTCACCGCCGCCGCGTTCGCCGAGATCCGCGAGGTGGTGAGCCGGTTCTACAAGCTGATCTTCGTGGACACCGGCAACAACGTGCGCGCCCAGAACTGGCAGGCCGCGATGGACGCCACCGACCAGCTCGTGGTCACCATGTCGGCCCGGAACGACTCGGCGGAGACGGCCGCCCGGATGCTGGACCACCTGGAGCAGAGTGGCCGGCAGCGGCTGGTCCGGCAGGCGGTCACCGTGGTCTCCATGCCGCCCTCGCGCAAGGAGATCGACCTGCCGGCGATCCAGGAACACTTTGCGGCCCGCACCCGGGCGGTGCTGCTCGCGCCGTACGAGCGGCTCATCGACACCGGCGAGCCGATCCGGTACGCCGCGCTCTCCTCGGCCACGCGGGACGCCTGGCTGAAGATCGCCGCTTCCGTGGCGGAGGGGTTGTAGGGACCGGGACAGCCCGACGGCCGGCCCGCAGCGTGTCGGGCCGGCCGTCGGAGCGGCGTCAGTTGCTGGCCAGCGCGTCCGCGGCGGCCGGGTCGCAGTCCCGGAGGAACTGGGCGCAGCGGGCCGCCTCGTCGGCCTCGCCGATCGCGTCGGCGGCGCGGGACAGCACGTAGAGGCAGCGCAGGAAGCCCTGGTTCGGCTCGTGCGACCACGGCACCGGGCCGTGCCCCTTCCAGCCGTTGCGGCGCAGCTGGTCCAGCCCCCGGTGGTAGCCGGTGCGCGCGTAGGCGTACGCCGGGACGACCTGGCCCGCGGCGAGAGCCCGAGCCGCCAGCGCGCCCCAGCCGGCGCTGTAGGTCGGGAAGCGCGCCGCCACCTCGGCGTACGCCTCGTCGCTGCCGGCCTGCTCGGCGGCGGCCAGGGCGGCGTCGGCCTCGTCGTGCGCGGGGAGGAGGGTGGCCGGTGGTTCCGGCAACAGGTTCTGCATCGTCCCATTCAACCCGCTTCGCCCGCGGGTGCGCGAGGGGGTTGGGCGAGCCGGTTGCCTGAACGGCTGAGGAGTTGGTCACGCCTGCGGCCTATGCCACCGGCAGATGTTTTCCACTACAACTATTGGTCCGGAGCCTCCCCAGGACCGGGTTATGCAGGAGCCCGGTGGCCGCGGTCGCCGGGCTCCTGTCCGTTCCGGGCAGACCCGGCGCGTTCCCCGACGAGCCGAGCGGCCCCGTGCCGCCGACGTCGCCACCGGCACCGCGCGGCGTCCGCACCGCCCGGCCGCCGGGCCGGGTCTGCCGACCGCCCGGCCACCCCGCAGGTTTGGCCGGTTGCCGGGGCGGGGCAGGATGGCGAGGGTGCCGACCCCACCACCCGCGGACGTCATCGAGCCGCACACCTGCACCGACGAGATCGAGACCCGCGCCGAGTTCGACCGGCGACTGGCCACGGGCAGCCTGGTCGGGCTGACCGTGCAGGGGCTGCGGCTCGACCTCGCACCCGTTCCCGACCTCACCGGGATCGAGGTGACCGGCACCCTGTTCGTCGGGTGCCGCTTCGCCTCCCGCGAGGTCGGCGCCGACCTGGTCCGGCGCGGCGCGAACGTCGTGCCGCCGTTCTCCGGGCTGCCCTACCCGACCCAGCCCTCGCACCTCTACACCCCGGAGGACCTGGCCGCCGGCTTCGCCGAGGGCGGTTTCGCCGGGATGTACGACACCCGGGTCTACGAGCACTTCCGCGCGCACGGCGGGGCGCTGCCGGAGGTGAAGGAGGCGCTCGGCCAGCGGCTGCACGACCACGGCGTGGACAACGCGCTCGCCGACGCCACCCGCGCCTGGCTGGCCACCCACGGGCCGCAGTCGGTGGTCGGCATCATGGGCGGGCACGCGGTGCCGCGCGGCAGCGCGCCGTACCGGATGGCGGCCGTGCTGGGCTGGGAGCTGGCCCGGGCCGACCGGCTGGTGGTGACCGGCGGCGGGCCCGGGGTGATGGAGGCCGCCAACCTGGGCGCGTTCCTGGCGCTGCGGCCGGTCGAGGACCTGGACGCCGCGATCGACCTGCTCGCCGGGGCGCCGGACTTCACCGACCACGACCGCTACACGGCGGCGGCGCTGCTGGTCCGGGAGCGCTACGGCCAGCCGGTGCCGCCGCCCCGACCCCGGGCCGCCGACGCGGCCAGCGTCTCCCGCGTCGACTCGGCCGTGCTGGCCGGCGGCGACGTGGACTGGGCGCGCGCCGGCGGGCTGGCCATCCCGACCTGGCTCTACGGGCACGAGCCGGCGAACCTGTTCGCCGGCCGGATCGCGAAGTACTTCTCCAACGCCATCCGGGAGGACACCATCCTGCGGCTGGCCCGGGGCGGGATCGTCTTCGCGCCCGGCCGGGCCGGCACCGTGCAGGAGGTGTTCCAGGCGGCCACCAAGACCTACTACGGCACCGACGGGGCCAGCGGCGCGTACGTCTTCCTGGACCGCGCGTACTGGACGCGGGAGCTGCCGGTGGAGTCGCTGCTGCGACCGCTGCTGGGCGCCTCGCCGTTCGGCGACCTGTCCGCCACCGTGCACCTCACCGACGACGTCCACGAGGCCGTCCGGGTGCTCACCGCGACGGCCTGACGGGCCGGACACGCCGACGGCCGGCCCCCGGTGGGGAGCCGGCCGCCGGCGGTACGCGTCAGCGCGTCACTTGGCGAGCGTGGTGCCGGTCGAGCGCAGGTGCTCGCAGGCCTCCACGACGCGGGCGGCCATGCCGGCCTCGGCGGCCTTGCCCCAGACCCGCGGGTCGTACATCTTCTTGTTGCCGACCTCGCCGTCGATCTTGAGCACGCCGTCGTAGTTACGGAACATGTGGTCCGCGACCGGGCGGGAGAAGCAGTACTGGGTGTCGGTGTCGATGTTCATCTTCACCACGCCGTAGTCGAGCGCCTCGCGGATCTCCGACAGCAGCGAGCCGGAGCCGCCGTGGAAGACCAGGCTGAGCGGCTTCTCCTTGCCGTACTTGGCGCCGACCGCCTCCTGGATCTGGTTGAGGATCTCCGGGCGGAGCTTGACGTTGCCCGGCTTGTAGACGCCGTGCACGTTGCCGAAGGTCAGCGCCGCCATGTAGCGGCCCTTCTCGCCCAGGCCGAGCGCCTCCACCATGGCCAGGCCGTCCTCGACCGTGGTGTAGAGCTTCTCGTTGATGGCGTTCTCGACGCCGTCCTCCTCGCCGCCGACCACGCCGACCTCGATCTCGAGGACGATCTTGCCCTTGGCGGCCTCGTCGAGGAGCTGCGCGGCGATCTCCAGGTTCTCCGCCACCGGCACGGCCGAGCCGTCCCACATGTGCGACTGGAACAGCGGCTCCTCGCCGCGCTTCACCCGCTCCTGCGAGATGCCCATCAGCGGGCGGACGAACTTGTCCAGCTTCTCCTGCGGGCAGTGGTCGGTGTGCAGGGCGATGTTGACCGGGTACTTCTTGGCCACCTCGTGCGCGTACGCGGCGAACGCCACCGCGCCGGTGACCATGTCCTTGATCGAAGGTCCGGAGAGGTATTCCGCGCCACCGGTCGAGACCTGGATGATGCCGTCGCTCTCCGCGTCGGCGAAGCCCTTGAGCGCCGCGTTCAGGGTCTGCGAGGACGTCACGTTGATCGCGGGGTACGCGTACCGGCCGGCCTTGGCGCGGTCCAGCATCTCCGCGTAGGTCTCGGGGGAAGCGATGGGCATGTCGAACGCTCCTTACTTACCGCTGTCGGCCGTCGCCGGCCGCTGTTGTCCTTGGGTGCGCCGGACCGCGCTGTCCACCGTCGGAAGTATCCCGTAGAAGAGGGGCGCCGGCACAACCGACCCGGTACGCGCCCGACGGCCGGTCGCGGCGCTCACCGCTCCCCCCACCTGTCGGGCACGACGACGCTGATCAGCCAGGTGGCCACGGCCATCACGATGGCACCCCAGAACGCGGCCCAGAAGCCGTCCACGTGGAACGGCAGGTCCAGCGCCCGGGCGATCCGGTCGGTCAGCAGGAACAGCAGGGCGTTGACCACCAGCGCGAACAGGCCGAGGGTAAGCAGGTAGAAGACGCAGCCGAACACCTTGATCAGTGGCTTGAGCACCGCGTTGACCACGCCGAAGATCAACGCCACGACGACGAGCGTGAGCGCGTCGTCGGCGCCGGAGCGGCCGGTCACCTCGACGCCGGGCACGATCAGCGTGGTGATCCACAGCGCGACCGCGGTGATCGCCAGCCTGATCAGGAAGCCCACGGCATCATCCTGGCACCGGGGGCGGCGACCGGTGGGGCGATTCGGTCGACTCGGCTTCCGAGCGGCGGGCGGGCGCAGCCCGTACGGTGTGTGGGGTAACCGTCCGCCGAGACCCCGGGAGGGACTGATGGGTCAGCCCGAAGAGGACTTCGCCCCCAGCGACCACCTCAGCCCCGAGGAGCGCGACATGGAGGCGGAACCGGCCGACGCGGTCGAGCAGGCCGCCGTGGTCGACCCCGGCGAGGCCGACGTGGAGCCGCATCGCGGCCTGGAGATCAACGACTGGGACGCCATGGAGCAGGCCCGGGTGGTCGCCCCCGACGAGGAGGACTACCGCTGATCCGTCAACGGGTGCGGTTGACCTGACCCGGATTCCGCGCCGCCCACTGCGCCAGCCGGTCCTCCCGCAACGCGGCAAGGAACGCCGGAGCCTCCTTCGGATCCGGTGGTAGCCGCCAGCCGAGGCCCTCCGGCGGCCCGACCGGGAGACTGAGCCCGACCGGGTCGACGGACTTCAGATCCGGAAGCACCTTCAGCAGGTCCACCAGTGGCGAACCGCCGCCGCCCACGACCAGGTCCGCGCCGACGGTGTCGACCAGGGCGAAGAGCCTGACCGGATTGGTCAGCACCCCCTGCTCGCCGGCCCGACGGATCAGCCCGGCGGCGAAAAGCTGCGCGTGCCGGTCCCGGTCGAGCCCGCCCTCGGGCAGTCCCCGCCGCTGCCGCAGCAGGTCGACCGAGGCGGCGCCGCCGAGCCGCTGGCAGCCGGCCGGGAAGACCCGCTTCGTGTGGATGGAGCGCACCTCGCGCGGCAGGCAGACCTCCACGCCGTCGACCTCGTCGGTGAGCCGGCGCAACACCGGGTAGGTGAGCACCGCGCCGGCGTCCACGCGTACGCCCGTCAGGTCGGTGACCACCCGGCGGGTCAGCTCGTAGCCGCGCCCCAGGTCGGGCCGGCCGTCGCCGGCACCGTGCCGGAAGGCGGCGTTGAGCTTGTCGGTCCCGTGACCGGGAATCGGCACCGCCAGGTCGCGGGGCAGCGAGATGAGGTACGGCCGGCTGCGGTCCGCCGGAATGTGCACCAGCAGGACGGAGTCCGCCAGCCGGGCGAGCTCCTTCGCCGAGCCGTCCACGCCGAGCAGCAGGATGTTCAGCGCGCCCGTCGGTGCCGGGCCGGCGGGCTCGGCGAGCAGGGTGGCGTCCTCGGCGACCCGGTCGGGCGTGAACAGTGGTATCCCGACCGCCAGCACGCCGAGCAGGGCCAGCGCGGCACCGCCGGCTCGGAGCCGCAGCCGGCGACGGCGACGGGCAGCCGCGAGCCGGTCGATCGCGGACCGCAGCGGACCGACGGGCGGGGTCAGGGCCTCGTGCCGGGCGAAGGCGGCACGCAGGTCGTCCTCGATCATGAGCAGGCCTCCACGTGTTCCGCCCGCAGCGTGGCCAGGGCGCGCGAGATGGACGAGCGGACAGTCCCGACGGCGCAGCCGAGAATGTCGGCGATCTCCGCGTCGGGCAGGTCCTCGTAGTAGCGCAGCACCAGGGTGGCCCGCTGCCGACGCGGCAGCCCGGACAGCCAGGACCAGACCTGGTCCCGGTCCACGGCGTGCTGGGCGTGGTCGGCCGGCACCGGCACCGCGTCGTCGGGCTCGGCGCGCAGCAGCACCCGGCGCATCCAGGAGCCCCGCCGCCAGTCGACGTACTGGTTGGTCAGCATCCGGCGGACGTAGCGCTCGGGCGAGTCGGCCCGAGCCACCCGACGCCAGTTGAGCTGGACCCGGACCATGGTGTCCTGCACCAGGTCCTGCGCCTGGTGCGGGTCGCCGGTCAGCATGACCGCGTACCGCAGCAGCGCGGCCAGCCGCGAGTCGGCGAACTCCTCGTACGTCACTGCACCTCCCGGGCTCCTGTCTCAGATGACGGGTCCGGGCGGGCGGAACGTTGCGACGATCCTGGTCAGCCGTTCGGTCGATGTTTGCCCGCCGGAGGCGACCGGGACAGCGGCCCGCCTTAAGGCTTCCTTAAGATCCGCTGGCCACTCCTGGCACCCCCCACGGGAGGGAACCCCCACATGCTCAAGCACTCCACCCGGCGCTGGCTGGCCGGGCTGGGCGTCGCAGGCGCGCTCGTCGCCGCCTCCGCCACCCCCGCCGTCGCCGAAGAGCCCGGCGACGAGCTTCTCCTCTACGCCAACAACGCGCTGGTCGCGCCGGGCGGCGAGGCCAAGTCCGTCACCCTGTACGCGTTTGCGGAGACGCTGCCCGAGAAGCTGACCCTCACCATCGACCGCAGCGACGTCGACGGCTTCGCCACGGTCGTCCTCGGCGACCGGGTGTCGAGCTGCAAGGAGGCCGACGCCGTCATCACCTGTGCCCTCGACGGCACCGAGATCACCGACTACCTGGTCAACCTGACCGTCACCGCCAAGGATTCCGCCGCACCCGGCGACAAGGGCGAGCTCGTCCTGAGCGTGGCGGCCAAGGGAAGCCCCACCGCCACCGCACGATCCACCATCGAGGTCGGCGAGGGCGTCGACCTGAAGACGGAGCGCTCCCTGGAGTTCGCCGGCGGCCCCGGCGCCACGGTCAAGGCGCCGCTCACGGTGACCAACGTCGGCGACCGACCCGCACGCGGCACGGTGCTGCTCCTCGCCATGACCCCTGGTCTCGCCCCGGCGCGGCGGCACTCGAACTGCTCCTACCTCTCGGAGTTCGGCAGCAACCTCGCCCAGTGCCACTTCGACGATGAGCTTCCGCCGGGAGCCGCTCTCCAGCTCGACGACTCGTCCGCCCTGACGATCGCCTCCGACGCCTGGGCGCCGGGCCGGCAGTACGGCCAGGCGATCTGGTTCGCCAAGGGCGACTGGGAGGAGTTCATCGGTGACTTCTCCGGTGCGGACTGGGAGAAGGGCAGCGGAAGCGCGATGACGCTGGTGCCGGCACCGGCGTCGCGGGCCCGCGCGGTGAAGCAGACCGACAAGGACACGACGAACAACGCCACCTGGATCGACGCCACCGTCACCGGTGACCAGCGGGCCGACGTCGCCGCCACTGGTGGCGAGGTCACCGGCGCAGCCGGCGGGACGGTCACCGCCAAGGTCGGCTTCGTCAACAACGGGCCCGCGGCGATCAACTCGTACAACCCGGGCGAACTCCTGACCGGCGCCCTGGTCACCGTTCCCGCCGGCGCCACCGTGGTGGACGCGCCCGATCAGTGCTCGCCGGGCACCGCCGAGGAGCCGACCGGCTGGTACGGCGAGCCGGGCGGCCGGGTCTACTACTGCGAGTGGTTCGAGCTGCGCCGCAAGGGCGAGGCGGCCGTCTTCGAGTTCGGTCTACGAATCGACAAGGTGGGCGGCGCGCCGGGCTCGGTCAAGCTGCTGCACTTCGGTCCGGGCGAGCCAGGGCAGGTCGTCGACCTGGAGCCCAGGAACGACACTGCCGCGCTGGTCGTCAAGGCCGCGACCGGTGGCGAGGGCGGTGGTGGCGGTGACGACCCCGAACTGCCGATCACCGGTGAGTCCACCGGCCTGATCGCCGGCATCGGCGGTCTGCTGCTCGTGGCGGGCGTCGGCGGCTACTTGGTGGCCAAGCGCCGCCGGACCCGCTTCGTCGCCTGATCCTCCCCGCACCGCCGGTGCCCCGTCGACCCCCGGTCGGCGGGGCACCGCCGTCTCCACCCGCCCCTGATCCCCCGACCCGGCAGCCGACCCCGGCCCGGCAACCGTCCCCCGACCCGACAGCACGCGCCTCCACCCCACGAGCGGCCACCTGATGCCGCCGGACGGCGCTGGACCACCACGGTTTTCCGGGGGAGCCCCACCCGCGCAGGGATCAAGCCTGACCGCCCGGAGCGGGTGGGGCTCCCCCGGAAAACCACCCAGGACAAGAGCAAAAACGGGACGACGCAAGATCGAAGACACTGACACCATGGGCGCGTGCTGCTCACCCTGACCACCACCCACCGCCCGGCGACCGACCTCGGTCACCTGCTGGTCAAGCACCCCGACCGTGCGCACTCCTTCGACGTGCCGGTCGGCACCGCGCACGTGTTCTACCCCGAGGCGGGCGAGCAGCGCTGCACGGCCGCCCTGCTGCTGGACGTGGACCCGCTGCGGCTGGCCGGCGCGCGGGGCAAGGGCCGCAGCCGGCAGCAGGCGGCGCCCCCGGAGGGCTTCACCCTCGGGCGGTACGTCAACGACCGGCCGTACGCCGCGTCCAGCCTGCTCTCCTCGGCGCTGTCCAAGGTGTACCGCTCCGCGTTGCGCGGCGAGTCCCGGGAGCGCCCCGAACTGGCCCGTACGCCGATCCCGCTGGAGGTGCGGGTGCCGGTGCTGCGCTGCCGGGGCGGCGCGGACGTGGCGGCCCGGATGTTCGGCCCGCTCGGCTGGGCGGTGACCGCGACCCCGATCCCGCTCGACGAGCGGCACCCGGAGTGGGGCGACAGCCGGTACGTCGACCTGACCCTGACCGGGACGCTGCGCGTCGCCGACGCGCTCAACCACCTCTACGTCCTGCTGCCGGTCCTGGACGACGCCAAGCACTACTGGGTGGCGCCCGACGAGGTGGACAAGCTGCTCCGGGCCGGCGATGGCTGGCTGGCCGGCCACCCGGAGCGGGGCATGATCACCCGCCGCTACCTGGCGCACCGGCGGGCGCTGGCCGGGCTGGCCCTCGCCCGCCTCGCCGAGCAGCGGTTGACCGACGAGCCGGCCGCCGCCGAGCCCGACACGGTGGACGAGCCCACCCTCCGCCAGCCGACGCTGGCGGCGCGGCGGCGGGAGGCCGTCCTCGCGGCACTGGTCGAGTCCGGCGCGAGCCGGGTGCTGGACCTGGGCTGCGGCGGGGGCGCCCTGCTCGCCGCGCTGGTCGGCGACCGCCGGTTTACCGAGATCGTCGGCACCGACGTGTCTTCGCACGCGCTGACCCTGGCCGCCCGGCGGCTGCGGCTAGACCGCCTGCCGGAGCGGCAGCGGGACCGGGTCCGGCTCTGGCAGTCCGCGCTGACCTACCGGGACGACCGGCTGCGCGGCTACGACGCGGCGGTGCTGATGGAGGTGATCGAGCACGTCGACCCGCCCCGGCTGCCGGCGCTGGAGGACGCCGTCCTCGGTCACGCCCGCCCCGCCACCGTCGTGGTGACCACGCCCAACGTCGAGTACAACGTCCGCTACGACGGCCTGCCCGCCGGGCGGTTCCGGCACGCCGACCACCGGTTCGAGTGGACCCGCGCGGAGTTCGCGGCGTGGGTCGACCGGGTGGCCGCGACCTACGGCTACTCGGCCGCGATCGGCGGGGTCGGCGACGACGATCCCGAGGTCGGCGCCCCCACCCAGCTCGCCGTGCTGACTCGGAAGGAGATCCCGTGACCACCCTCGACATCCCCGAGCTGGCCCTGGTCGCGCTGGTCGGCGTCTCCGGCTCCGGCAAGTCGACCTTCGCGCGCCGGCACTTCGCGCCCAGCCAGGTGCTCTCCTCAGACGCGTTCCGGGCGATGGTCGCCGACGACGAGAACGATCAGTCCGCCTCCGCCGACGCGTTCGACGCGCTGCACCACGTCGCCGCCACGCGGCTGCGGCGGGGCCGGCTCACCGTGGTCGACGCGACCAACCTCCAGCCGCACGCCCGGGCCGCCCTGGTGCGGGTGGCCCGCGAGCACGACGTGCTGCCGGTGGCCGTCGTGCTGGACGTGCCGGAGGCACTGGCGTGGGAGCGCACCGAGGGCCGCGCCGACCGCACCTTCGGCCGGCAGGTGCTCGCCCGGATGCAGCGTGACCTGCGCCGGTCGTACGGGCAGCTGGCCCGGGAGGGCTTCCGGAAGGTGCACGTGCTGCGCGGCGTGGACGAGATCGACGCCGCCGAGATCCGCTACGAGCGGCTGTTCAACGACCGGCGGGAGCTGACCGGGCCGTTCGACGTCGTCGGTGACGTGCACGGCTGCCGCGCCGAACTGGAGGCGCTGCTGACCCGGCTCGGCTGGGAGTTGCGCCGCGACGAGCACGGCCGGCCGGTCGACGCGACCCACCCGGCGGGGCGTACCGCCGTCTTCGTGGGTGACCTGGTCGACCGCGGCCCGGACTCCCCCGGCGTGCTCCGCCTGGTCATGGGCATGGTCGCCGCCGGGCACGCGATCTGCGTGCCCGGCAACCACGAGCAGAAGCTGCTGCGCCGGCTGCGCGGCCGGGACGTGCGGCTCACCCACGGCCTGGCCGAGACGATGGCCCAGCTCGCGGCGGAGCCGGACAGCTTCGTGGCCGAGGTGGCGGCGTTCGTCGACGGCCTGGTCAGCCACTACGTGCTGGACGGCGGCCGGCTGGTGGTCGCGCATGCCGGGCTGAAGGAGGCGTACCAGGGTCGCGCGTCGGGCCGGGTGCGGGCCTTCGCGCTGTTCGGCGAGACCACCGGCGAGACCGACGAGTACGGGCTGCCGGTGCGCTACCCGTGGGCGCGGGAGTACCGGGGCTCGGCGATGGTGGTCTACGGGCACACGCCCACCCCGGAGCCGGAGTGGGTGAACAACACGATCTGCATCGACACCGGCTGCGTCTTCGGCGGCCGGCTCACCGCGCTGCGCTACCCCGAGAAGGAGCTGCTCTCGGTGCCGGCGGAGCGGGAGTGGTACGCCCCGGCCCGCCCGCTGACCGCCGCTCCGGCCCGACCCGACCAGGTGCTGGAGCTGACCGACGTGGCCGGCCGGCGGCACGTCGAGCACGCGTACGGGTCGCTGACCGTGCCGGCGGAGAACGCCGCGGCGGCGCTGGAGGTGATGAGCCGGTTCGCGGTCGACCCGCGCTGGCTGGCCTGGCTGCCGCCGACGATGGCGCCCTGCTCGACGGCGACGGTGGGCGGCTTCCTGGAGCACCCGGCGCAGGCGTTCGCCGACTACCGCGCGGCGGGCGTGGACCGGGTGGTCTGCGAGGAGAAGCACATGGGTTCGCGGGCGGTGGTGCTGGTCTGCCGGGAGCCCGATGGCGGTCCGTTCGGCCCGGGCGGCGGGGTGGTGCACACGCGCACCGGCCGGCCCTTCTTCGGCGATCCGCTCGACACCGGGCTGCTCGACCGGGTGCGCGGGGCGGTCGGCGGGGCGGGGCTCTGGGCCGAGCTGGAGACGGACTGGCTGCTGCTCGACTGCGAGCTGCTGCCCTGGTCGGCGAAGGCGGGCGGGCTGATCCGCGAGCAGTACGCCGGGGTCGGCGCCGCCGGCCGGGCCGCGCTGCCCGCGGCGCTGGCCGCGCTGGAGGCCGCCGCCGGTCGGGGCCTGCCCGTGGGCGACCTGCGCGACCGGATGGCCCGCCGACGCGACGAGGTCGTGGCCTACTCGGAGGCCTACCGGGCGTACGTGGGGCCGACCGACGGGCTGCGCGGGGTGACCCTGGCACCGTTCGCGGTGCTCGCCGGTGCCAAGGCCAGCTACGCCGACCGGGACCACGGCTGGCACCTCGGGCTGGCCGACCGGCTCTGCGCGGCCGACCCGGAGTTCTTCACCCCGACCCGTCGACAGGTGGTCGACCTGGCCGATCCCGCCGCCGAGGCGGCGGCCACGGACTGGTGGCTGGAGCTGACCGCCGCCGGCGGCGAGGGCATGGTGGTCAAGCCGTACGCCGGTCCGGCCGCCCGCTCCGAGCGGGGCTCGCTGCTCCAGCCGGGGATCAAGTGCCGGGGCCGGGAGTACCTGCGGATCATCTACGGCCCCGGGTACGACGAGCCGGAGCAGCTCGCCGCGCTGCGCCGCCGGTCGCTGGGACGCAAGCGGGGGCTGGCGCTGCGCGAGCACGGGCTGGGGCTGGCGGCGCTGGACGCGCTGGTCGCCGGCGCACCGCTGTGGCGCCGGCACGAGCTGGTCTTCGCGATCCTGGCCTGCGAGTCCGAGCCGGTCGACCCCCGGCTGTAGGCGCGGTCCCCGCTGTCCCGGCCCCGGTCGGGGCGGCGGGCGGGCGGACGCGGGTGTGACGTCGAGCACCGGCACGCCGGGGAGGCACCTAGACTACGGACGTTCCGTCCCCGACCGGCATCCATCGGAGGTCACCTCGTGCCGACGCCCACCACCACCCTGGCCCTGGGGCCGAGCTGGCTCGATCCAGAGGTGTTGATCTCGACGTTCGGGCTGATCGGCATCCTGGTCATCGTCTTCGCCGAGTCCGGCCTGCTGATCGGGTTCTTCCTGCCGGGCGACTCGCTGCTGTTCACGGCGGGTCTGCTCACCGCCGACGGGAAGTACATCACCTACCCGCTGTGGCTGGTCTGCCTGCTGATCACCCTCGCGGCGATCGCCGGCGACCAGGTCGGGTACGCGTTCGGCCGCAAGGTCGGCCCGGCGCTGTTCCGCCGGCCGAACTCGAAGCTGTTCAAGCAGGAGAACGTGCTGAAGGCGCACGACTTCTTCGAGAAGTACGGCGCGCGTTCCATCGTGCTGGCCCGCTTCGTGCCGATCGTGCGGACGTTCACGCCGATCGTGGCCGGGGTCAGCCGGATGAACTACCGCACCTTCGTCATCTACAACGTGATCGGCGGCGTCCTCTGGGGCACGGGCGTGACCGTGCTCGGCTACTTCCTGGGCCAGATCCCGTTCGTCAAGGCGAACATCGAGATGATCCTGATCGCCATCGTGGCGATCTCGGTCGTCCCGATCGCCGTCGAGCTGCTGCGGGCGCGGATGGCCGCCAAGCGTGGCACCACCGCGCAGGAGCGGGCCGCCGCCGAGGAGGCGATCCGGGAGACCCGCGAGCACTACGGCAAGCACTGAGCGGCCGGCCGTCCGGTGCCGCCCCCGGTGGGGGATGGCACCGGACGATCGGTACGGGTCAGCGAGCCTTCTTGGTGGCGCGCTTGCGCGGCGGGGTCAGCAGATCCGCGATCGTGGCGATCGCGGTCGGCACCAGCCGGTAGTAGGCCCAGACACCGCGCTTCTCCCGCTCCAGCAAGCCGGCCTCGGTGAGGATGCGCAGGTGGTGACTGACCGTCGGCTGCGAGAGGCCGAGCGGCGCGGTCAGGTCGCACACGCACGCCTCGCCCTCGGGCGCCGATTGGATCAGGCTGAGCAGCCGCAGTCGAGCGGGGTCGGCGAGGGCCTTGAGGACCCCGGCGAGACGCTCGGCATCGGCACGTTCGATCGGCTCGCCGGCAAGCGGCGAGATCTGAGGCATGGTCATTTCAGCCAACGCAGTTCCCACGTATTCCATCCTTCCACCAGCAGCATCGATCCGCCTGCATATCAGCAGATCCGAATCGGCAGACTTTTACGCCACAAGGCCGAGGTCAGCCAACGTATAGGCCGCCCGATAAGGCAGTCCGGCAGCTCGTACGGCGTTGCCGGCGCCTCGATCAACAATAACCGCCACACCCACGATCTCGGCCCCGACCTCACGAAGGGCCTCGACCGCGGTCAACACACTCCCCCCGGTGGTGGACGTGTCCTCCACCGCCAGCACCCGCCGGCCGGCCACGTCCGGCCCCTCGATCCGCCGCTGGAGCCCGTGCGCCTTGCCCGCCTTGCGGACCACGAACGCGTCCAACGGATGATCAGTCGCGGACGCGGCGTGCAGCATGGACATCGCCACCGGATCGGCGCCCAGGGTCAGGCCGCCCACCGCGTCGTAGTCCCAGTCGGCGGTCAGCTCGCGCATCACCCGGCCCACCAACGGGGCGGCCTGGTGATGGAGCGTGACGCGACGCAGATCGACGTACCAGTCCGCCTCGCGCCCGGAGGAGAGCACCACCCGGCCGTGGACCACCGCCAGGTCGGTAATGAATTTACGCAGGTCGTCGTGGTCCCCCATGGGGGTAGAGGGTACTGCGCAAGTCTGGGAGCCGCGTGCCGGGTCCACCCGGATCAGCCGGGGGAACGACCGATGGATGGCGATGGCCGGCTACGCTGAGCGACCGTTCAGCCGGTGGGGCGGGCAATCGCCGCCGGCCGGCGGCGCGGCGCGGCCCCGCTACGGTGGTCAGCCGTCGTCGCGGCCGATGCGGCCCCGGGTGTCGCGGGCCACCACCTCCAGCAGCCGCCGGGGCGCGTGCCGCAAACCGGCGACGGCCAGCTTGTACTTCCACGCGGGGACGCTGACCAGCTTGCCTTTGCGCAGGTCACGCAGCGCTTCGTCGACCACGTCGTCGGCCCGCAGCCACATCCACTCCGGGGTCTTCGACATGTTGATGCCGGCCCGCTCGTGGAACTCCGTCCGCGTGTAGCCGGGGCAGAGCGCCATCACGCGGACGCCGAACGGCCGCGCGGACTGGCCGACGGACTCGCTGAAGTTGGTGACCCACGCCTTGCTGGCCGAGTAGGTCGAGCCCGGCATGACTGCCCCGAAACCCGCCACGGAAGAGACATTTATCACTGCCCCGTGACGCCGCTCCGTCATCGGACGCAGGGCCGCGAGGGTCAGCCGCATCACCGCGTGCACGTTGAGCCGCAGCAGCCGCGCCTCGTCCTCGGCGGACGACCGCAGGAACGGGGTGTTCAGGCTGATGCCGGCGTTGTTGACCAGCAGCTCGACCGGCGCCCCCTCCGCCAGCCGCCGCTCCACGGCCGCGCAACCGTCGTCGGTGGACAGGTCTGCCGGGATCGTCTCGACCTCCCGGCCGTGCCGCGCGGTCAGCTCGGCCGCCGTGTCGGCCAGCCGGGCGGCGTCCCGCGCCACGAGCACCAGGTGCCAGCCGTCTGAGGCCAGCCGGCGGGCGAAGGCGGCGCCGATGCCGGCGGTCGCACCGGTGATCAGGGCCCGCCGCCCGGTGGTCGGCTGGTCGAGCGTCACGGGCGATCCTCACTCGGCGGGTACGAAGGCGCGGGCGGCTGGTGCCACGGGGCCTGGGCGGGCGGCGGTGCGGGCGGCTGCGGGTCGGCGGGCGGTGCGGGCGGCGTCGTGGGCTGCTGCGGGGCGGGCGCCGCTGGTCGGCGGCGGAACCAGGCGTTCGCCGCCGGCAGGGCCAGCAGCGTTGCTACCACAAGGTAACCGAGCACCTGGCCGACGGAAAGCCCCGCGCCCAACGGAATCCACCAGGAGGGGTGGGCGTCGTCGACGAGGCCCAGCAGCTCCCCGGTCGCCCGGTCGTCCTCGCCGAGTCGTAGCGGGGCGGCGCGCTGGCCGACCAGCACCGCCAGCGCGCAGCAGCCGAGGATCAGGCCCAGACCGGACACCACCCAGGTCGCGGTGCGCGCGCCGGAGCGGCCGGCCCGCAGGCCGAGGGCCAGGCCGGCGAGGAGCAGCCCCGCCACCGTGCTCACCACCACGGTGAGCACGGTGGACACGCGCAGCAGGGTGACGATGCGGTCGACCTGGTCGGGGCCCGCCGAAGTCTCCCCGGCCGCGTCGCGGAACCGGTCCACGGTGCCCCCGAGGGTCGCCGCGCCGGCGACGGCGTACGCCAGGGCGGCGACCGCCATCAGCACCAGCGCCGCCACGGCCAGCGTGACCACGGCCGGGCGACGGGCCGGTGCCCGATCGGGGTACGACACGACGAGTCCCTCCGGTAGGCGTCGGGATGCAACCTACTCGGAGGGACCGTCGGCGTCGCTGTTATCGACCGGTCAACTCACCGGCGGCGGCGTCGGACCGGGGCGGTCCGAGCCGGGCTGCTCGCCTCCCGGGGTCGCCCCCGGCTGACCCGGCTGCCCCTGGTGCCCGCCGTACGGAGAGGACGGTGGCTGGCCGCCCGGAGCCGGGTAGCCGGGCTGGCCGGGTGCCTGCGGCTGGCCGGGTGCCTGCGGATACCCCGGCGTCTGCGGGTAGCCGGGCTCGCCGGACGTCTGCGGGTGGCCCGGGTAGGCCGCGCCCGGGACCGGCGGCTCCCACGCCTGCTTCGGCTTGCGGAAGAACTCGTTGGCCTTCGGCAGCGCCAGCAGGATCAGCGCGGCGAGCAGCGAGAGCAGCCCGATCACGGCGAGCAGCGTGGTGACCGGGGTGACCCAGCCGGGCAGCGCCTCCTCGAGACGGCGCTGGATCTCCTCCGGGCTCGGCGCGTCGCCGGTCGTCTGGCCGGTGCCGCCGAAGCCACCGCCGGCCAGGCCGGTGAGCACGTTGCCACCTAGGCAGCAGACCAGGATGCCGCCGAGGATCCAGGTGGTGATCCGTGCCCCGTTGCTGCCCCGGTTGTTGAATACGCCCAGTACGGCGAGCACCACCGCGAGCAGAAGCATGACGATGGCGCCACCGATGGCGATGAAGGTGGTGATCTGCGCCAGGTTCTGTACGCCGTTGGCCTCGGTGCCCCGGTAGGCTTCGTCGAGCACCTCGGAGACGGTGCCGAGGGTTGCGAGCGTGATTATCAGTCCGATCAACTGCGTAACCGCAAACAGCCACAGCAGGTACGTCGAGGTGGTCACCACGCCCGGCCGGGTACGGGCCGACGCCTGGGAGGACTCCGTCATGATCCTCTCCTTCACTAGATCAGGTCCACACAGTATCGGCACCGGCACCACCATGCTGGCATGACGACACGTTGCCGAACTGGTGGTTGCTCGCGTGCCACGCCCGGACTCTGAAGTTCCTCGCCGGCACCGCCGAGCACTGGCATGCCACGCTGCGGCGCGCTCGTACTCTCAAATCAGATCTTCCGCTGCCTACCTGCGAAAACGCTTCATTGCGCTGCGTAAGGGGTTGCTCACCGCATCTAAGCCTGCTTGTATGGGATTCAGCCGAAGCCCAATCGACTTGGACCGAGGCATTCTCCGTGGGCCTGCGGAACAACGGATAACAATCGCCAAAAGGAGAACTGCGTGCTGCCTAAGATCGCACGAACGACTATCGCTGTCGGAGCGCTCGCCATTGGTTCGCTCGCCGTCGCAGCACCCGCCCAGGCAGCCAGCCCGGTGCCGGCTCCAGCGGCGGAAGCGGCGACGGTCACCCCCCAGGCTTGGCCGACCTGGGGAATCTACAGCAATCTCGCAAACTGTGTTGCCGAGGGCGTCAGCCTGAAGAGCGCGGGGGTTCTTCGCGACTTCATCTGTGTACCGGCCACGATTTTTACCGGCCCCAGCTACCCTCACGCACTGCTCGGTCTGGTGAACTGAGACTGCGATGACTTCACCCGGGTCGGCCCTGAATAGGCCGGCCCGGGTGAGTCAATTAGTCGACCTCGGACAACTTGTCATTCCAGGATACGAACTCGGGTGAGGCTAGGAGCTATGTGCTGTCCACGCCATTGACCGCGCTTCCAGCGTCAGTAGCCGCGCCACTCCGCCCGCGCGTACTCCAGCACCCGGGGCTGGAGCAGGGTGGAGGCCGGCACGTCCACGCGGCGGCGGTCGGCGGGGAAGGCCCCGGCGGCGGAGAGCGTCGCCGCGTCGAGGAAGCGCAGCGCCGGCGCGTCCGGCGGCAGGGTCAGGGCGGGCGCGGTCGCGCCGGGGGCGGCGAGCAGGAAGCCCCAGTCGCCGAAGGACGGCACGTCCACGTGGTACGGCGTGGTGGCGAAGCCCGCCTCGCGCAGCGACGCCTCGATCGACCAGTACGACCGGGGCGCGAAGTACGGCGAGCCGGACTGCACGACCAGCCGGCCGCCCTCGGCGAGCACCGCGCGCACCAGCGCGTAGAACTCGACCGTGTAGAGCTTGGCGGTGGCCGTCTCGTCCGGGTCGGGCAGGTCGGCCACCACCGCGTCGAACCGGTCCGTGGCGGTACGCAGCCACGAGAACGCGTCGGCGTGCACCACCCGGACCCGGGGGTCGTCGAACGCCCCGCCGTTGAGCCGGCGCAGCTGCGGCTCGCTGCGGGCCAGTGCCACCACCGCCGGGTCCAGGTCCACCACCGTGACCCGCCGGACGTCCGGGTAGCGCAGCAGCTCGCGTACGGCGAGGCCGTCGCCGGCGCCGAGCACCAGCACCTCGCCACGCGGGCCGTTCAGCACCGGGTGCACCAGCGCCTCGTGGTAGCGGTACTCGTCGACGGAGCTGAACTGGAGGTCGCCGTTGAGGAAGAGCCGCAGGTCGGTGCCGGCGCGCCCGGTCTCGGCGACCGAGCGGGTGAGCACGATCTCCTGGTAGCGGCTGCGCTCGGCGTGCACCACCGGGTCCCGGTAGAGCTGCTGGCGGGCGGTCAGCTCGAAGTCGTGCGCGGTCACCCACGCGTACCCGAGGCTGAGGAAGACCACGACGGTGCCGGCGCCGAGCGCGACGCGGGCCCGTCGGCTCAGCTCGCGCCGGAAGACCGTGCAGACCAGCGCGAGCCCGGCCACGGCGTTCACCGCGCCGACCACCAGGGCGCCCTTGAGCTGCCCGAAGACCGGCAGCAGCAGGAACGGGAAGGCCAGCCCGCCGAGCAGCGCACCGACGTAGTCGGCGGCGAACAGGTCCGCCACCGCGCTGCCGGCGGCCTGCTCCCGGATGCGTTGCAGCAGCACCATCAGCAGCGGGATCTCCGCGCCGATCAGCAGGCCCAGCACGAACGCGGTGCCGACCAGCGCCGGCCCGTAGAGGTCCAGCCACGCGAAGGCCGCGTAGAGGCCGAGGACGGAGAGACCACCGAGCAGGGCCAGGGCCAGCTCGATCGCGGCGAACGCGGCGGCGGCGCGCGGCTGCAGCGGCTTGGCGGCGAGCGCGCCGACGCCCATCGCGAACACCATCACGCCCAGCACGATCGACGCCTGCCCGACCGTGTCCCCGATCAGGTAGCTGCCCAGGGCGACCAGGGCCAGCTCGTAGACCAGGCCGCAGGCGGCGCAGACGAAGACCGCGACGAGCACCGCCGCGCGGGACAGCCGCCACCGCGCGGGCGGCGCCGGCGCCTCGACGGTCACCGGCCCTCCGGCGTACGCCGTGCGTCGGGTTTGCCGGACTGCCGGGGAGCCGTGGGCGTCCGCCCGCTGGCCGTGCCCTTCTCGTCCTCCTTGCGGAGCTGGCGGCGGCGCTGCCACAGGCCGACGGCGACCAGCAGCCCGGTGAGCAGCAGCAGGCCGAGCGCGCCCAGCAGGTAGCCCCAGCGGTCCCGCCACAGGTCGTTGCCGGCGTCCGGCAGCGGCGGCGGTGTGGCGGTCCCGGTCGCCGGGATGGCGGCCGGCTCCACCAGTCCCGCCTCGGCGGCGAGCAGCGGCAGGGTCACGGCAGCCCGGGTGACCGCCCAGCCCGGATCGTCGATGAAGACGTCATCGGTCAGCCCGAACCGTTCCAGCCCCCGCTCGATGCTCAGCAGCTGGCTGGTGGAGATGTCGGCGGAGCCGGTCACGTCGACACGCGCGAAGTCGTTGCTCTCGCTGCTCTCCGAGGTCCAGGCGACCAGGGCGTCCACCTGCACCCACCGCGGGCAGGCCGGGTTCTCCTCGACCGCGACCCCGTCGCCGAGGTTTGACCCGACGCTCAGCGGGTCGCTGTAGCTGTAGTAGTCCTGGAGCACCCAGCCGTAGCAGATGCCCTGGCTGTCGGTGGAGCGTTGGAGGATCGGCACGGTGTCGCCGCGTTCCTGCGCGGTCGGCGACGGCACGTCGTCGTCTCCCGAACCGCTGTTGACCATCCCGGCCACCACGCAACCGAGGACGACCAGGCCGGTGACCAGCCAGAAGACCCAGACTCCCGTCGACGGCTTCCCGGCCGGTTGCGCGGCGGGTGCCTTCGTGCCGGCCATCAGCTGATAGCGGCGGCGATGATCGCGCCGGTGGCCAGGTGGACGACGGCGGAGACCCAGACCGCCGGGTGCGGCTGCGGGTCGACCAGGATCTCCCCGAGCCGGCCCGGCGTGGCCGCGTCGAGCAGCAGGAACGCCGCCGCCATGATGACCAGGCCGAGGATGCCGTACGCGGCCGCGCCGACGATGCCGAGCACGAAGTCGTCGGCGCTGGCGGCGATGGCGGCGACCACGATGATGCCGACGCCCGCCAGGTTGGAGGCGAGCAGCAGCGCGGCGTTGCGGTTACGCTCGGCCCAGATCAGCTCGTGGAGCTTTCCGGGGGTGGCCACGTCGACGAGGGCGTAGCCGACGGCCATCAGGACGACACCGACCACGCCGTAGGCCAGCGTGACCAGCAGATCGGTGACCAGCGTCTGCAAGGGGACTCCAGGGTTTCGTCGGGGTGAGGGATGGGCTACTTGCCGGAGCCCGGGCCGCCGCCGCGCACGGTGCTGCCCCGGCCCCAGCCCCAGTGGTTGCCCACGGTGGAGTGGTAGCGCGGGTACGCCGTGCCCATGCGCTCCAGCAGGATCACCGAGCCGGCGGCGATCGGCACGATCACCACCGAGTCGTCGTCGTAGCGCAGGTAGACGCCGCTGCCGTCGACGTACTGGTCGGCCGGCCGCCACGCGTCGGTGACCTCCTTCGCCACCTGGCTGGGCGACCGGTTCGAGGTGTAGGCGACCGCGTCGCGGCCGATGTCCCGGCTCGCCGTCCGGGTGTACTTGTCCTCGACGAAGCCGCGGGGCGAGAAGTTGCCGTAGAAGATGGCGAAGCCGGCGACCAGCGCGCCGATGACGGCGAACGCCACCCCCACCACGAACCAGCGTCGGTACGTCATCGCAGTGCCACCACCGTCTCGGTCAGGACCAGCTCGTTGGTCTGGGGATACGCGTGCCAGGTGCGCCAGCCGAGGGCGCCGTCCGGCGGGTCGGGGCGCACCGACAGCGCGGTCACCGCGTCGGCGTCGCCGGGGAAGACCCCCACCAGCGCGTACGGGTCGTCGGCCAGGTCGGCGCGCAGGGCGGCCACCCGGTCGCTCAGCCCGGTGCCGGCGGGCCGCAGCACGGTCGCGGTGAAGCGGTAGCCGTTCGCCTCGTCCTGCACCGCTTGCGGCAGCTCGGGCGGGCGGCCGGGCAGGCAGGCGACCGTCTCGGTCAGCGTGGTGCCTCCAGCGCGCAAAACCACCTGGTGCGAGGCGCCGAGCAGGCGCAGCCGCAGCCGGACGCCGCCGGGCAGGTCGAGGTCGAGCACGTGCAGCGCGGGCAACTCGTCGTCGCCGAGGGCCAGGCTGAGGTCGGCGGCGCTGGTGTCGACGTACGGGGCGTCGAGGGTGACGAGCATCAGTCCACCTCGGCCTGCGGGTAGATCATCACGTCGGCGCGGTGCAGCACCTCGCCCAGCGCCACCTCCCAGCCCGCCTCGCCGTACGCCTCGAAGGAGAGCCGGGCCCCGCCGGGCGCCTGGTAGTCGTGGTACCGCATGGTGCCGGTCGGGTCGAGGCCGGTGGTGCCCGTCGCGGTGTAGCGGGCCTGGCCAGACTCGTCCCAGTTGTAGCGACGGCCGGCGAAGTCGATCGTCGGGGCGCCCGGGGTGACGGTGGTGCCCGGCTCGGCGGCCCAGAGCACCAACTCCAGCTCCGGGTCCTCCTCCACGGAGAGCCAACGGCGCACGCCCGCGGCGTCGTCGAGCAGATGCTCGGCCCAGCTCCAGCCGCCCTCGACCAGGCGGATCGAGCCGCGGACGGCGTACGACGTCCCGCGGATCTCGACGATGTCGCCGGGCTTCAGACGGCGGGGGTCGCCGCGCAGCGCGTCGGAGTCCCGGTCCCGCAGCGGATCGCCCGGGTCCTTGGGGCGCTGCGGCCGGGACCGACCCCGGCGCAGGGCCACCACGGCGACCACCACTCCGGCCACCCCCACCAGACAGCCCGCCGCCGTCAGCAGGTACGCCACCGACCCGTCCACCGACCACCTCCCCAGGTACGTCGGCGGAGACGGTAACAACCCCGCGCACCTGGGGAAACCTGCTGTCGTTCGGGTGAGGAACCGATTACGTGACGTGCTGGCGGTTCAGTCGTCCGCGGTCCCCGTCTCGGCGTCGCCCGGCCCGGACGCGGCCTGGTGTGCCGCCGGATCGGGACAGATCAGGTGGCCGGGCGGGGCGGCCTGGGGACCGCCGGAGCCGGCCGGCGGAACGTGGGCGCCGGGCCCGGCCGGCGGGGCGTAGGCGCCGGGCCCCGCCAGTGGGGCGTAGGCACCGGGCCAGGCCGGCGGAACGTGTCCGCCGGTCCAGGCCTGCGGGGCGTAGGCGCCGGGCCCGGCCGGCGGGGCGTAGGCGACGGGGATCACGGCGTACCCGGCCGGCGGCAGCGGCGCGGCGGGGAAAGCGGCCCGGGGCACGAACCACCGGTGGGCGGGCGGCAGCGCCAGCAACAGCACCACCGCGAGGGTGAGCAGCAGCACGGTCAACACCCCGAGGCCGGCCAGCGGGAACAGCACCGCGTCGAAGGGGTCGGACTCCGAGTAGAGGGTCTCGACGAACTTCGACTCCGCCCAGAAGTCGGCCTCCGGGTCGACCGACCCGTCGGCGGGATACTCCCCCTCCGCGTACGGCTCGTCGAAGCCGAGGCCGAGGCCGAGGAGCAGGGGGAACGCGAGCACGCCGGCGAAGCTCTGGCCGCAGCAGACGACGAGTTGGATGCCGCCGGCCACGAAGACCAGGATCCGGGCGACGTTGCCGCCGCGCCGCACCGGCAGCGCCGTGGCGGCCAGCCAGAGCGCGAGCAGCAGGGCGGGCAGACCGAGCACCACCGCCCCGACGACGTTGCTCCAGCGCTCGCCGCGCACCTCGTCGGGATCGGCGTCCGGGACCGCCCGCACCGCGCGGTCGATCTGGCCGTCCCACTGGATGGCCTGGGTGACCACCAGGGCCACCAGCCCGAGGAGGACGAGCACGGCCACGAGCTGCAACCAGAAGGCGATGGTGACGGTGGCGGGACGGGGCGGGCGTAGCGGCGCGTCGGCGGGCGGCGTCATGGGACGGAAGCTACGGATGGCCGACGCCGGCCGGCAGGGCCGATCGGGTGGGCCCGGCCGGCGAACGGATCATGCTCCGGCGAGCCGCTCCGACGCGTAGCCGCCCAGGGTGGCGCGGCCCATGACGCAGCCGGTGAACGTGCCGAACTCGGCCGGGTCGTCCCGCAGCGCCGTCCAGGCCGCCCGACCGGCCGCCGGGTCGAGCCGTTCCAGCAGGGTGGCGGCGTAGACACGGCCCGCCGGGGTGCCCTCGGCGAGCAGCCGGTCGAGTTGCCCGCGTACGCCCTCGGGGTCGTCGGCGAGCGCCGCCTCGACCCGCCGGTACGCCTCGGTCACGGGCAGCAGCGTGCCGGCGATCCCGACCCCGCCGAACGCCACCGTGTCGGCCTGCCGTAGCTCGTCGAGGGCCGCCTCGACCTCCCGGTCCCGCTTCTTCCCGATCCCGAACATGCCCATCTCCTTCCCCGCCGCGCCCCGCCCGACTCGTTGAATCATGAGGTTGGCGGCAGTTGCCGAGATCCAACTCGCCGCCAACCTCATGATCGGCGCGGCTCGGGCGGGGTCAGGCCGTCGAGACCGAGAGGGCGTCCTTCGTGTCCGACAGGTCGACGCGAACTGTGTCGCCGTCGCGGATCCGGCCGGCCAGGAGGGCCTTGGCGAGCTGGTCGCCGATTGCCGTCTGGACCAGGCGGCGCAGCGGCCGGGCCCCGTAGATCGGGTCGTAGCCGTGCTCGGCGAGCCACCCCCGGGCGGCGTCGGTGATGTCCAGGCCGAGACGGCGGTCCGCCAGCCGCCTGCGCATCCGGTCGAGCTGGATGTCCACGATGGCCCGCAGGTCGTCACCGTGCAGCGCGGCGAAGACCACGATGTCGTCCAGCCGGTTGAGGAACTCCGGCTTGAAGTGCGACCGGACCACCGCGAGGACGCCCTCCCGGCGCTGCTCCTCGGCCAGCGTCAGGTCGCCGATCACCGACGACCCGAGGTTGGAGGTGAGGATCAGGATCGCGTTGCGGAAGTCCACCGTGCGGCCCTGCCCGTCGGTGAGCCGGCCGTCGTCCAGCACCTGGAGCAGAACGTCGAAGACGTCCGGGTGGGCCTTCTCGACCTCGTCCAGCAGGATCACCGAGTACGGCCGGCGGCGCACCGCCTCGGTGAGCTGGCCGCCCTCCTCGTAGCCGACGTAGCCGGGCGGGGCGCCGACGAGGCGGGCGACGGAGTGCTTCTCGCCGTACTCGCTCATGTCGATGCGGACCATGGCCCGCTCGTCGTCGAAGAGGAACTCGGCGAGCGCCTTGGCCAGCTCGGTCTTGCCGACGCCGGTCGGGCCCAGGAAGAGGAAGCTGCCGGTCGGGCGGTCCGGGTCGGCGACCCCGGCCCGGGCACGGCGTACGGCGTCGGAGACCGAGCCCACGGCCTCAGCCTGGCCGACCACGCGGGCGCCCAGCGACTCCTCCATCCTCAGCAGCTTGGCGGTCTCGCCCTCCAGCAGCCGGCCGGCGGGGATGCCGGTCCAGGAGGCGACCACGGCGGCGATGTCGTCGGCGCCGACCTCCTCCTTGAGCATCGCGCCGTCGGCCTGGAGCCGGGCCAGCTCCTCCTCGGCCCGGGCCAGCTCGGCTTTGAGTGCGGGAATCCGGCCGTAGCGCAGCTCGGCGGCGCGCTCCAGCTCGCCGTCGCGCTCGGCCCGCTCGGCCTCGCCGCCGAGCCGCTCCAGCTCCTCCTTGGCGGTGGAGAGCTTGGTGATGTGGTCCTTCTCCAGCTTCCAGCGGTCGGCGAGGGCGGTGAGCTGCTCGCGCTTGTCGGCCAGCTCCTTGCGCAGCCGCTCCAGCCGCTCGGCGGAGGCGGCGTCGGGCTCCTTGGCCAGCGCCATCTCCTCGATCTCCAGCCGGCGCACCGCCCGCTCGATCTCGTCCACCTCCACGGGCCGGGAGTCGATCTCCATCCGGAGCCGGGAGGCGGACTCGTCGACCAGGTCGATCGCCTTGTCCGGCAGGAACCGGTCGGTGATGTAGCGGTCGGACAGGGCGGCGGCGGCGACCAGGGCGGCGTCGGTGATGCGTACGCCGTGGTGCACCTCGTAGCGCTCCTTGAGGCCGCGCAGGATGCCGATGGTGTCCTCGATGGTCGGCTCGCCGACCAGCACCGGCTGGAAGCGGCGCTCCAGGGCCGGGTCCTTCTCGATGTGCTCGCGGTACTCGTCGAGGGTGGTCGCGCCGACCATCCGCAGTTCGCCGCGGGCCAACATCGGCTTGAGCATGTTGCCGGCGTCCATCGAGCCCTCGCCCTTGCCGGCGCCGACGACGGTGTGCAGCTCGTCGAGGAAGGTGATGACCTGCCCGTTGGAGTTCTTGATCTCCTCCAGGACGGACTTCAGCCGCTCCTCGAACTGGCCCCGGTACTGCGCGCCGGCGACCATCGCGCCGAGGTCGAGCGAGACCAACTTCTTGTCGCGCAGCGACTCGGGCACGTCGCCGGCGACGATCCGCTGGGCCAGACCCTCGACGATCGCGGTCTTGCCGACGCCCGGCTCGCCGATCAGCACCGGGTTGTTCTTGGTACGCCGGGACAGCACCTGGATCACCCGGCGGATCTCCGAGTCCCGGCCGATGACCGGGTCGATCTTGCCGTCGCGGGCGCTGGCGGTCAGGTCCACGCCGTACTTGGCCAGGGCCTGGTAGGTCTGCTCGGGGTCGGCGGTGGTGACCCGCCGGTCCCCGCCGCGCACGGTCGGGAAGGCGGCGACGAGGTTCTCCTCGGTGGCGCTGGCCGACTTCAGCGCGCCCGACACCGCGCCACCCACCCGGGCCAGGCCGGCGAGCAGGTGCTCGGTGGAGGTGTACTCGTCGCCGAGCGGCCGGGCGATCTGCTCGGCGGCCCCGATGGCGTTGACGAACTCGCGGGCCAGGGTCGGCTCGGCGATGCTGGAGCCGCGCGCGGCGGGCAGGGCGTCGACCGAGCGCTGGGCGACCCGACGCAGCTCGGCGGGGTCGGCCCCGACGGCGCGCAGCAGGCCGGCGGCGGTCGAGCCCTCGGTGTCCAGCAGCGCCAGCAGCAGGTGCCAGGGCTCCACGGTGGCGTGACCGCGCTGGTTCGCCATCGCGACGGCACCGGTGATGGTCTCGCGGCTCTTGGTGGTGAGTCGTTCCGTGTTCATGGGCTCCCCCGGATCGGCGTGTCCACTGGGAAGGACACAACCAGAGTTGAGCCTATTCCGCTCAACCCTGATGGTGTGAGCTGGATCACTCTCGCCGTCCCGACGTGTCCAGAGGTGTCTGTGTGATCGATTGGACGGGCCGTTCTGGTGGAGGAGAAGCGCTGAGCGACCACACAGCGGAACGGCGCTCGCTGCCAAGATCTGCGCGGGCCGACCAGGGGTAGCCTGGCCATGTGCGCGTACGTGTTGAACAGACCGCCCTGCCGGGAATCGGGGTCCGTCACGATCTGTTGACGGAGTCCGGTCGCCGCCTCGGTGTGGTCTCCCACCGCAATGGCCGTCGTGACCTCGTCCTGTACGACCCGGACGATCCCGACTCATGTCAGCACGACATACCGCTGACGGACGACGAGGCGGAGGCGCTCGCCGACATCCTCGGCGCGTCGCTGATGCTCGGTCAGCTGTCCGGGCTGCGGGAGCAGGCCGCCGGCCTGCTCACCGAGCAGATCGCCATTCCGGCCGGCTCGAAGTACGTCAACCGGAAGCTCGGGGACACGCAGGCACGTTCCCGCACGGGCGCCTCGATCGTGGCCGTGCTGCGCCACGGCGAGGTGATCGTCTCGCCGGAGCCCTCCTTCCGCTTCGCCGCCGGTGACGTGGTGGTTGTGGTCGGGACCCGCCAGGGCCTCGACGGGGTGACAGCCATCCTTGCCGACAGCGACCCGGACGGCTGAGGCGCGGATGCACGAAACGACGACACTGCTCATCGAAGTCGGCGCACTGCTCTTCCTGCTCGGCCTCCTCGGCCGGCTGAGCCGCCGGACCGGCCTCTCGCCCATCCCCCTCTACCTGCTCGCCGGGCTCGCGTTCGGGCACGGCGGCCTGCTGCCCCTGGCCGCCAGCGAGGAGTTCTTCGCGGTCGGCGCCGAGATCGGCGTGATCCTGCTGCTGGTCATGCTGGGCCTGGAATACTCGGCCAACGAGTTGGTCGGCAACCTGCGCGCCGCGGCCCCGGCCGGCCTGATCGACGGGCTGCTGAACGCGCTGCCCGGGGCGGCGTTCGCGCTGCTGCTCGGCTGGGACTGGGTCGCCGCCCTGGTGCTCGCCGGCATCACCTGGGTCTCCTCCTCGGGGGTCATCGCCAAGGTCCTCGCCGACCTGGGCCGCCTCGGTAACCGGGAGACCCCGGTGATCCTCTCGGTCCTGGTGATCGAGGACCTGGCGATGGCGTTCTACCTGCCCCTGGCGACCGCGGTGCTCGCCGGCAGCGGCCTGCTGGGCGGCGGCATCGCGCTCGGTGTCGCGGTCGGCACCGTGCTGCTGGTGCTGGTGGTCGCGATCAAGTACGGCAACCTGATCTCCACGGCCATGTCGGCGAAGGACCCGGAGGCGCTGCTGCTCGGCGTACTCGGGATGACCCTGCTGGTGGCGGGCATCGCGGCGAAGCTCCAGGTGTCGGCGGCGGTCGGCGCGTTCCTGGTCGGCATCGCGCTGTCCGGGCCGGTGGCGCACCACGCGACCGAGCTGCTCACCCCGCTGCGGGACCTCTTCGCGGCGGTCTTCTTCGTCTTCTTCGGTCTGGTCACCGACCCGCGGGACATCCCGCCGGTGCTGCTGCCCGCGCTCGCGCTGGCCGTGATCACCATGGCGACGAAGACGCTCACCGGTTACCTGGCGGCTCGCCGGGTCGGCATCGCCGAACCCGGTCGCTGGCGGGCCGGCCTGGCCCTGGTGCCCCGGGGAGAGTTCTCCATCGTCATCGCGGGGCTCGCGGTGGCCGCCGGCAGCGTCGACCCGAAGCTGGCGGCGCTCGCCACGGCGTACGTGCTGATCACGGTCGTGACCGGGCCGATGCTGGCGCGGTTGCCCGACTTCGCGTGGTTCAAGCGCTGGCTGCGGAAGCGCGGCGCGGCCCAGCGGGCCCAACCGGTGCCGGCGCACGACTGACCGACGTCACCGTCCGGGCCGGGTCGACCGTACGGTCGGCCCGGCCCTCGTCCAACGGTTGTCGAATTGCCTCCGGCGGGGCCTACCGCCGGTCGACGCGCCGGGTTACCGTTTCGCCCCAGCAGCCAGAGCTCGCGGACGGCCTGAGCCCCCGCGGACGAGAGCGGAAGGTTGGCCGGTGAGCGTGCAGGAGTCGACGTTCCACGGCTTTGCCAACCCTGTCGATCCGACCCCCGCCGAGCTGCGCGCGTGGGCCTTCCAGCCCGACTCCGTGCCGCTGACCTCCATGCCGCCGGACTGGGACCTGCTGGTATCCGGTGACCGGCTGGTGGCGGTGCTCTTCGACCTGGCGATGGACCCGGCCTGCCCGGCCCGCCGCTTCGCCCTGCACTGCCTCTACATCTACGCCGCCGACGGCATCCGGACGAACTTCCGCGCCCACCCGAAGCGGCGCTTCCGGAAGCTGATCGAGCAGGCCGAGCGGAACGGCGACGACCTGATGCGCACCTGGGCGCACAACAGCCGGGCGCTGCTGGCCCAGCCGGAGCTCTTCGTCTACCGGGACTGGTGCGAGGGCGGCCTGGTCCGGGCGAACCGCCGCATCGCCTGAGCGCCCCACGCACCCGCGCCCGGCGGGACGGCCCGCACTCCACAACGGCGAACGGGCCGGGACCCCCGCTCTGGGACCTCCGGCGTCCCGGCCCCGCCCCGTGGACGACGTGCGGGCCGGGACCCCCGCTCTGGGACCTCCGGCGTCCCGGCCCCACCCTGTGGACGACGTGCGGGCCGGGACCCCCGCTCTGGGACCTCCGGCGTCCCGGCCCCACCCTGTGGACGACGTGCGGGCCGGGACCCCCGCTCTGGGACCTCCGGCGTCCCGGCCCCACCCTGTGGACGACGTGCGGGCCGGGACCCCCCGTGGGTCCCGGCCCGCACGTCGGCGGATCGTCAGTGTTCCGATCCGCCCTGCTTCCGGCGTCTCGCCTCGTCGCGTCCCTGGTCGACGCCGTGGTCAACCTGGTCGGCGAACCTGCCGTTCTTGATCTCGTCGGTGAAGCGGGTCTCGGTGAACCGGTCGAATCTCTCCCGGACGTTCTTCGCCACCTCGTCAAGCCGTTCCTCGGTCTGCTGGGCAACCTTCCTCGCCGCTTCCGTCATGGCTCCCCCTGCCATCGGAGTCCGGATTGAGATGGTTGGACCTGATTTTGAGGCTAGCGGATCCGGCGCCGTCCCCGCCGGCAAACCGGCAACCGTGGGCGCTTGCGGAGACGACGCACGTCCCGGGCGGGGCGGGGGCGGAAAGGCGACCGCGCCCGGCCGCGGGAGGGCGGCCGGGCGCGGTGAGGTGTCGTCAGCGGTCGGGGCCCCGCCGGGGACGCCAGACCACCAGCGCGGTGGAGGTGCGGTTGGTCGGGACGAGGTCGCTGCCCGGGAAGCGGGCCAAGGCCTCCAACTCGGCAATCCGGCGGTACGCGGCGTCCAGCTCCGCCTCCAGCCGGGCCACCCGCTGCTGGGCCTGCTCCAGCAGCCGCTCCAGCCCGATGATGCGCTTGACCCCCGCCAGGTTGATGCCGTCGTCCTGGCTGAGCCGCTGCACCTCGCGCAGCAGCACCACGTCCCGCACGCTGTAGCGGCGGCCACCGCCGGCCGCCCGACCCGGCTGGACCAGGCCCAGCCGGTCGTACTGGCGCAGGGTCTGCGGGTGCATCCCCGCCATCCGCGCCGCCACCGAGATCATCAGCACCTTGGCCTCGTAGGCAGGGTCACCCGAACCGACGAACTCGTCCGACATCCCGCTCACCTCCGCGTGCACTCCACCGAGCCGACTGAACACCGGGTCAACTGAATCGACGCACCCGCGCGTCGAGATGTTCCCGAGCGGCCGGCGGGGTCTGCGCGGCGAAGCTCTCCAACGCCGTACGCGCCTCGTCGGACACCCGCGCGGGCACCACCACGTCGAGGGTCACCAGCAGGTCACCCGCCTGCCCGTCACGGCGGACCACCCCCTTGCCGCGGGCCCGCAGGATCCGGCCGCTCGGCGTGCCCGGCGGCACCCGCAGGGTCACCGCGCCGTCGAGGGTGGGCACCCGCAGGTCCGTGCCGAGCACGGCCTCCGCGAACGTGATCGGCACGGTCAGCGTGAGGTCGTCGCCCGTACGCCCGAACAGCTCGTCCGGTCGCACCTTGACGTGTACGAAGAGGTCGCCGGCCGGGCCGCCCCGCGCGCCGGGCTCGCCCCGCCCCGCCAGCCGGATCTTCTGGCCGTCGGCCACCCCGGCCGGGAAGCGGACGTTCAGCGTGCGGGTCTTGGTGACCCCGCCGGTACCCTGGCACTCCGGGCACTTCTCCTCCACGATCGTGCCCACGCCCTGGCAGTTGCGGCACGGCTCGGAGAAGCTGAACGACCCCTGGTTGCGGGTGGTGACCCCGGCTCCGTGGCACACCGGGCAGGTGCGCGGCTGGGTGCCGGGCTTGGCCCCGTTGCCGTGGCAGGTGTCGCAGACCCCCGGCGCGCGCAGCGTCAACGGGACGGTCACCCCGCGTACGGCGTCGTCGAAGTCGAGGGCCACCTCGGCCTCGACGTCCCGGCCCCGCGCCGGGCCACGCGTCGCCGGCCCGCCGCCGGGACCAGCGGCGCCGCCGGAGAAGATCGAACTGAACAGGTCCTGGAAGCCGGCCCCGCCGAAGCGGCGGTCGCCACCCCCACCGGCCGCGCCCCCGAACAGGTCGGAGACGTCGAACGGCATGCCGCCGGGCTGGCCGGCGCCACGGGCGTTGCGCCGGAACGCGCCCGAGCCGAACAGCGAGCGCAGCTCGTCGTACTCGCGGCGCTTGGCGTCGTCGCCGAGCACCGCGTACGCCTCGGAGGCGGCCTTGAACCGCTCCTCGGCCTTCGGGTCACCGGGGTTGTGGTCCGGGTGCGAATCCCGCGCCAGCTTCCGGTACGCCTTCTTGATGTCGTCGCCGGAGGCGGCCTTGTCCACGCCCAGCACGGCGTAGAAGTCCTTCTCGATCCAGTCCTTGGAACTCACCGGTCCACCCCCTCCCTACCTGGGGACCGACCGTCCCGCCCACCCGTTCGGGGTGGGCGGGACGATCCGGTTGTCGTTGCGCACTACTCCGGGTCGGCGACCGCGACCATGGCGGGTCGCAGCAGCCGCTCCCCGACCTGGTAGCCCCGACGCATCACCTGCACGCAGGTCGGCTCGGTGACGTCGGCCGAGGTCTGGTGGGCCACCGCCTCGTGCCGGGTCGGGTCGAACGGGTCGCCCTGCTCGCCGAACGCCGTCAGCCCGAACTTGCCGAGCGCCGCCGTGAGCTGCTCGGCCATCGTGCCGAACGGCCCGACCAGGTCGCCGTGCTCGCGGGCCCGGTCCAGGTCGTCGAGGATCGGCAGCAGCGCGGCGAGCATCGCCCCGGTCGCCTGCTCGGTGACCAGGCCCTTGTCCCGGTCCACCCGCTTGCGGTAGTTGGCGTACTCCGCCGTCACCCGCTGCAGGTCCCGGGTCCGCTCGTCGAGGTCCTTGCGCAGCGCCTCCAGTTCGGCGCCGAGCGCGGTCCCGGCGCCGTCGGCCGGCTGTGCCGGGGCGTCCACCACCGGCGGGCCGGCCACCTCGGCCGCCTCGACCTCGATCTCGTCGACCACGACCTCGGCCTCCTCGACCAGCCCCTCGGCCGGGGCGTCCGACCCGGCGTCGGCGGCGGCCGGCTCGTTGGTCTCGCTGATCTTGCGGTTGTTGCGGATGACGACCCGCGGCCCGTCGCCGGCCTGCTCGGCGGGCGCGGAGCCACCCGGCGTCGACCCGGTCGCACCCGGGTCGGCGGCTCGTGGCTTCTCCGTCATGGGGTTACCTCATCCCTCTGCCGTGGTGCCGTGTCCGGGACGGGCCGTCACTTCTTGTCCTCGTCCACGATCTCCGCGTCGACCACGTCGTCCGCGCCACCGGCCTGCGCGCCACCGGTCGCCCCGGCGCCCGCCGCGCCCGCCGCACCTGGACCGGCCTCGCCCGGCTGCTCGCCCTGCTGGCTGTAGAGCAGCGAACCGGCCTGCTGGGAGACCTGCGCCAGCCGCTCGTGCGCCGACTTGATCTTTTCGATGTCCTGACCACCGAGGGCGCCGCGCAGCTCGCCGAGCGCCTCGTTGATCTGGTCACGGGACTCCGACGGCAGCTTGTCGCCGCTCTCGGCCAGGAACTTCTCGGTCTGCCACTGGAGCGCCTCGGCCAGGTTGCGGGTCTCGGCCTCGTCGCGGCGACGCTTGTCGTCCTCGGCGTGCTCCTCGGCGTCGCGGCGCATGCGCTCGATGTCGTCCTTCGGCAGCGAGGAGCCGCCGGTGATCGTCATCTTCTGCTCCTTGCCGGTGCCGAGGTCCTTGGCGTGGACGTTGACGATGCCGTTGGCGTCGATGTCGAAGGTGACCTCGATCTGCGGCACGCCGCGCGGCGCCGGCGGGAGGCCGGTCAGCTCGAAGGTGCCGAGCTTCTTGTTGTAGGCCGCGATCTCCCGCTCGCCCTGGAACACCTGGATCAGCACCGACGGCTGGTTGTCGTCCGCCGTGGTGAAGACCTCGGAGCGCTTGGTCGGGATGGTGGTGTTGCGCTCGATCAGCTTGGTGAAGATGCCGCCCTTGGTCTCGATGCCCAGGCTCAGCGGGGTCACGTCGAGCAGCAGGACGTCCTTGACCTCGCCCTTGAGCACACCGGCCTGCAGGGCGGCGCCGACGGCGACGACCTCGTCAGGGTTGACGCCCTTGTTGGGCTCCTTGCCGGTGAGCTGCTTGACCAGGTCGGTCACGGCCGGCATGCGGGTCGAGCCGCCGACCAGGATGACGTGCTCGACGTCGGAGACCTTGATGCCGGCGTCCTTCACGGCCTGCTCGAACGGGCCCTTGCAGCGGTCCAGCAGGTCCTGCGTCATCCGCTGGAACTCGGCCCGGCTGAGCGTCACGTCCAGGTGCAGCGGGCCCGCCGCGCCGGCCGTGATGTACGGCAGGTTGATGTTGGTGGTGGTGGCGGCGGACAGCTCGATCTTGGCCTTCTCGGCCGCCTCGCGGAGCCGCTGCAGGGCCATCTTGTCCTGGGCCAGGTCGATGCCGTGCTCGCCCCGGAAGGTCTTCACCAGGTGGTCGATGATGCGCTGGTCCCAGTCGTCACCACCGAGGTCGTTGTCACCGCTGGTCGACTTGACCTCGATGACGCCCTCGGCCAGCTCGAGCAGCGACACGTCGAAGGTGCCGCCGCCGAGGTCGAAGACCAGGACGGTCTGCTCCTTGGAGCCCTTGTCCAGCCCGTACGCCAGGGCCGCCGCGGTCGGCTCGTTCACGATCCGCAGCACGTTGAAGCCGGCGATCTCGCCGGCCTCCTTGGTGGCCTGGCGCTGGCTGTCGTTGAAGTAGGCCGGGACGGTGATCACCGCGTCGGTGATCTGCTCGCCCAGGTACGCCTCGGCGTCCCGCTTGAGCTTCATCAGCGTGCGGGCCGAGATCTCCTGCGGGGTGTACTTCTTGCCGTCGATGTCGACGGACCAGTTGGTGCCGACCTCCCGCTTGACCGAGCGGATCGTCCGGTCCGGGTTGGTCACCGCCTGGCGCTTGGCGACCTCACCGACGAGCACCTCGCCGTTGCGGGCGAACGCGACGATCGACGGGGTCGTCCGCGAGCCCTCAGCGTTGGCGATGACGGTGGGCTCACCGCCCTCCAGGACGCTGACGCAGGAGTTCGTCGTGCCGAGGTCGATACCGACCGCACGTGCCATCTTCGCTTCCTCGCTTCGTGACGTTGTGAGCCGCTCGTGGGCACCGCCCTGAGCTGCGTGGCGGGCGTCGCCCGCAGCGACCCCACCACAAGTTGAGTGAACTTGACTCAATAGTGCCACGCCCCCGGAAATCGTCAAGTCGAGGTTGAGCCGACCCGACGCAAGTCACGGATACTACCGGCCGGTTGTCTTCCCTTGCGTCGGTCGGGCACGCTTTAGCGGTGACGACGCACGGCGACTCCGCCACCCAGGCCGACGCGCCCACCGTCGCAGCCCGCACCGGCTCCACGGACGCCGGGGAGGACCGGCCCGCCACCACCGGGGACGACAGCCTGCCCGCCGCGCTGGCCGGCCTGCGCGCCGCGATCGGGGCGGCCCGGTTCCCGCTGGCGCTGCCCTCCGCCGAGCCCGCCCGACGGGCCGCCGGGAGCCTCACCGACCAGCTCGACGACTACCTGCTGCCCCGGCTGCGCCGGCTCGACGCGCCGCTGCTCGTGGTGGTCGGCGGGTCCACCGGCGCGGGCAAGTCCACCCTGGTCAACAGCCTGGTGCAGGCGCGGGTGAGCGCGGCCGGGGTGCTCCGGCCCACCACCCGCTCCCCGGTGCTGGTGTGCAGCCCGGCCGACTCCGGCTGGTTCCGCCAGGGCGAGCTGCTGCCCGGCCTCACCCGCAGCAACGAGCCCAGCGAGGACCCGCACACCCTGCAACTGGTCACCGCCCCCGCCCTGCCGCCCGGGTTGGCCTTCCTCGACGCCCCCGACATCGACTCGGTGGTCGACGCCAACCGGGCCCTGGCCGGCCAGCTTCTGGCCGCCGCCGACCTCTGGCTCTTCGTCACCACCGCCGCCCGCTACGCCGACGCGGTCCCCTGGGAGCTGCTGCGCGGCGCCCGGGCCCGGGGCGCGGTGATCGCCATGGTGCTGGACCGGGTGCCCCCGGAGGCGGCCGACGAGATCGCCGCCCACCTGTCGGAGATGCTCGCCGCGCAGGATCTCGGCGCGGCCCCGCTGTTCGTGCTGCCGGAGACCTCGGTCGACGGGCAGGGCCTGCTGCCCGACCGGGTGACCGCGCCGCTCTCCGCCTGGTTCGCCCGGCTGGCCGCCGACGCCGACGCCCGGGCGGCCGTGGTCCGGCAGACCCTCGACGGCGCACTCGCCGCGCTGCGCCCGGCGGTCGAGGGGCTCGCCGACGCCGCCGACGAGCAGGTGACCGCCGCGGACGCGCTCGACGAGCGGGTGCGGGCGGCGTACCGGGGGGCGCACCGGACCGTCGAGCAGGGGCTGAAGGACGGTCGGCTGCTCCGTGGCGAGGTGCTCGCCCGCTGGCAGGAGTTCGTCGGCACCGGGGAGTTCTTCCGCACGCTGGAGGCCCGGATCGGGCGGCTCCGCGACCGGATGGTGGCCGCCGTCACCGGCCGTCCCGCGCCCGCCTCGGAGCTGCGCGAGGCGATCGAATCCCAGCTGGTGACCCTGCTGCGCGGCGTCGCCGCCGAGGCGGCGGAGAACGCGTACACCGGGTGGAAGGCCCATCCCGCCGGGGCGGCGCTGCTCGAACCGGGGCTCGCCCACCCCGCCGGCGACCTGCCCGAGCGGGCCGAGCGCCTGGTCCGGGAGTGGCAGCGCGGCGTGCTGGAGCTGGTACGGGTCGAAGGCGGCGACCGGCGCTTCGTGGCGCGCACGGCCGCGTACGCCGTCAACGCCACCGGGCTCGCCGTGATGATCGCCGTGTTCGCCTCGACCGCGTTCATCCCGACCGGGCTGGAGGTCGCCACCGGGGCCGGCACCACGGTCGCCGCGCAGACCGTGCTCCAGGCGGTCTTCGGCGACCAGGCCGTGCGTACGCTCGCCGCCAAGGCCCGGGCCGACCTGCTGGACCGGGTGCGGGCCCTGCTGGACGACGAGGCCGCCCGCTACCTGGCCAGGACGGCGGAGGCCCGGCCCGCCCCGGACACCGCGGAGGCCCTGCGCGGGGCCGGCAACGGGGTGGAGATGGCCCGGCACCGCAGCGGCCTCGCCGACGCGGACGCCGCGCGCCTCCCCGGCACCGAGGGCGGGGGATCATGACGAACATCGTCGGGCGGATGCGCGAGGCGTTCCGTGGTGACCGACGGGTGGACGCCGACGCGCTGATCGCCCGCCTCGACGCCGTACGCCGGTTCCTCGCGGTCGTCGACGGTCACCTGCCGGATTCGCGACTCGTGCCGGCGCACACCCTGGTCGAGCGGGCCGGCGCCCGGCTGGCGCTCTCCCGCGACCACACCGTGGTGGCCCTCGCCGGCGCGACCGGCAGCGGCAAGTCCAGCCTGTTCAACGCGCTCGCCCGGATGGAGCTCTCCCCGGTCGGGGTGCGCCGCCCCACCACCGGCGTCACCCACGCCTGCGTCTGGGGGCCGCTCGACGGCGGCAACCGGCTGCTCGACTGGGTCGGCGTGCTGCCCCGGCACCGGTTCGTCCGGGAGAGTGTGCTCGACGGCGACGACGAGTCAGCCCTGCACGGGCTGATCCTGCTCGACCTGCCCGACTTCGACTCGGTGCAGCGGTCCCACCGGCTGGAGGTGGACCGGCTGCTCGGCCTGGTCGACCTCGTGGTCTGGGTGGTCGATCCGCAGAAGTACGCCGACCGCGTCATCCACACCAGCTACCTGCGCGAGTTCCACCGGCACAGGGACGTCACGCTGGTCGTGCTCAACCAGGCCGACCGGCTGCCCCCGGCCGAGCTGCCCCGGGTGCTGGCCGACCTGCGCCGCCTGCTCGACGCGGACGGCCTGGCCGGCGTGCCGCTACAGGCCACCACCGCCGTGGACCCGGCGGGCATGGTCGGGCTCCGGGAGGCGCTGGAACGGACGGTGGCCGGGCGGCAGGCCGCGCTGCGCCGGCTCCAGGGTGACGTGGACACGGTGGTGGCCGGGCTCGACGAGCTGGTCGGGGGCGGGTCGCCGGCCGCCGGGCCGGACGACGCCGCCGTCGCCGCGCTGCACCGGGCGCTGGCCGGCGCCGCCGGGGTGCCGACGGTCGCCGAGGCGGTCGAGCAGGCGTACCGGCACCGGGGCGCCGCCGCCACCGGCTGGCCGCTGGTCCGGGGCTGGCGGCGGCTGCGGCCCGACCCGCTGCGCCGGCTGCACCTGCCCGGCCCGGCCGGCGAGCGCGACGACCCGGCGGAGAGCCTGGTCGCCGCGACCTCGGTGCCCGACCCCACCGCCGCGCAACGCTCCGCGCTCGGGCTGGCGATCCGGTCCGTGGCCGACCGGGCCGGGGCGGAACTGCCCGCCTCCTGGCCCGCCGCGGTGACCGCCGCCGCCCGGTCCCGCCTCGGCGACCTGCCGGACGCGCTGGACCGCGCGGTCGCCGGCACCGACCTCGGCATGGACCGGCGGCCGCTCTGGTGGCGGATCGTCGGCGGCCTCCAGTGGCTGGTGACCCTGGCCGCGCTGGCCGGGCTCGCCTGGCTGGCGCTCGGCTACGGGCTGCGCGCGCTGGGCCTGCCGGAGTTGGCCGACCCGGCCGTCGGCGAGGTGCCGCTGCCCACCCTGCTGCTCCTCGGCGGCCTGCTCGCCGGGCTGCTGGTGGCGGCCCTGACCAGGCCGGCCGTCCGGTGGGCGGCCCGCCGCGCCCGCCGCCGCGCCGAGCACCGGCTCACCGAGCGGGTGACGACGGTCGGCGAGGAGCAGGTGCTGGCCCCGGTGCGGGCGGTGCTCGCCTCCTACGCCGAGGCCCGGGCCGCCCTGCGGGACGCCGCCGGCCGCTGACCGGGCACTCGTCGGCGGCAGCCGCAGGTCGGCGGTGGTGGGTGCCCGCGACGCGGGCGATGCTCGGGCCGCTCGTGCCGTCCGGAGCCGGGCGGCAGCGTAGGGTCGGTGGATGGGAACGCCTCAGACCCCGTACGACGCGGTGCTGCACGCCGCCCGCGACGTGGCCAAGCTGGAGAACGCCCTCGACGCGGAGATGCTCGGCGCGGCCCTGCTCGGCAGCGTCTACGCGGTCGCGGAGACCGACCGTGACAGCGCGGTGCGGGAATTCGTGGCCGGCTTCCTGGCCGCCACCTCCCGTCGCCGCTCGGCCGCCGCGACCACCGTCCGCTCGGTCTTCGCCGCGCTGGTGCCCGACGCCGAGGGTGCCGCCCGGGTCCGCCCCGGCGCCGCCACCCCCGCCTGGGCCGCCCACCTCGGCCGGGTCCACCTCACCGGCTGCTGGTCCTACGGCGACGTGTACGGCGACCAGACCTCCTACCTGGCGACCTTCGCGTACGACGACCCGGCCGGCGGGCCGGCGCACGCGGTGGTGACGCTGCTCGACCACAACATCGGCATCACCAAGGACGTCTTCGTCGGCGGGCCGCCCGACCGGATCCTCGACCAGGTGCGGCAGATGTGCGCCGGGGACGAGCTGACCTGGTTCCGCGACGAGGAGCCGGCCCGGATGCACGCCGAGGTGGGCCGGCACCTGACGATCACCGACGGCCTGAGTGAGCTGCCCGGGGAGGGCTCGCTGGCCACCGACCGGGCCCTGCTCGGTGCCCGGCTGGCGCGGTTGCCCCACCCCACCCGCACCGTGCCCGCGCCCGCCGTCGAGCCGCTCTCCGCCGCCGAGCGTACGGAGCTGGTCCGCCGGTTCCTCGCCTCGCCGGAGGCGGCCCGGTTCGGCCTGGACGCCGTCGACGGGGCGGAGTTGGCCTCGCTGCACTTCTGCCTCAGCCTGCTGCTGGACCACGCGGCCAGCTTCCCCGACGCCGACCCGATGCGGTGGAGCCCGACCGTGTCCGGGCTGTTCCTGCTGGACTGGGTGCACCGGCGGGCGGTGCTGGACATGGACGACGCCGCCCTGCTGCCCCGGGTGCTGCGCGGCTGGGCCGCGTACGCCGCCCGCAAGCGCGGGCTGCCGGAGCGGGCGGCGGCGCAGACCGACACGGCGATCGAGGAGATGGTGCCGGAGTTCGCCCGCCTCTACAGCACGGGGGAGCGGCGCAGCCCCGCCACCGCCGCCGTGGCGCAGTTGATGGCCGACGGCGTCGACCCGGACGACCCGGCCGCCCTGGACGCCTGGATCGAGGCCAACCGCCACCGCCTGGCCGACGAGGGCGCCTGACCCACCCGGGGCGGTGGGCGGAGGACGGGCGCGGGGCGGTTTCAGCGGAGGGTGGCGAAGACGACGCCCGCGATCAGGGCGCCGAGCAGGGCTCCCGCGACCACCTGGGGCACGGTGTGGTCGCCCAGGCGGACCCGGGACCAGCCGACGAGCGCGAGCAGCGGCGCGGTCGCCAGCAGCGCGGCGCCGAACGTCAGCACCAGCACCACCACCGTGCCGGCGGCCACCGCCGAGTGGATCGACATCTTCCACCAGTGACTGACGGCCACGGCGACCACCAGGCCGAGCAGCCCGGCGGCGGCCAGGGCCAGCACCGGGCGGGGCGCGCCGAGGGCCGCGAGCAGGGCCAGGCCGGCGGCCACCGAGCAGAGGCCGAACAGCAGCGGGACGCGGCGCTGCTCGCGGACGCCCACGTGGTGGTCGGTGAACCGGCCCCGGCGCACCCCGCCGACGATGTACGCGAACGGGATGCCGCTGACGAAGAGCGTGGCGAGCAGCCCCCAGGCCAGCCCGTGCGCGCCCCGGGTGCTGTGCCAGCCGACCGCCACGGTCAGCAGGGAGACCAGCACCGCGGGTGCGGTCAGCTCGGTGACGAGCCGGGCGAGCCGCAGCGTGGGACCGGGACGCGGCACGGCGTCCGGGCGGGTCGAGGGCCCTGCGCCCGTGCCGTCCGCTCCGCTCAGCGCTCCGCCTCTGCTCCGCCCCGGGCCGCGCCCGGAGCCACCCCTGTCCACCCACCGGCGGCCCGACCCGCGCTGCGCCGTTGGGCGGCTCGTCTGCCGTCGGCCGTCACCGTACCCGTGGCCGCCCGGCGCCGGCCCGCACTCCGGCGGGCTCGACCGTAAGGCGGGAAGCCTCGGCGGGCCGTGGGCCGGTCGGCGACGAGGTCGGCGTGGGGTCGACGCTCGGCGTGGGGTTGGCGGGCGGCGGCGAGCCCGTGCTCGTGGGCTCCGCCGACGGTCCCGGGGTCGGCGAGCCGGTCGCCGTGATCACCGGGGACGGACTCGGCGAGAGGGTCGGCTCGGGCGAGGGCGACGGGGACGGGGAAGGGGACGGGGAAGGGCTGGGTGAGGGCAGCGGAACCGGCCGGCCGCCCGGCGGGCGCGACGGGACCACCGCGGGCGGGGGCGCGGGCCGCACCACCGACCCCGGGCCCGGCGCCGCCACGACCGGCGTACGCGGGGCCGGCGCGGCGGGCCGCCAGGTGCTCGGGGTCGCCACGGCGGGGGACGGGGTCGACGGGGCGACCGCCGGCTGGTTCGTCGCCGGCACCGGGATCACCACCGGGCCCACGGAGGGCGTGGGCAGGAACGGGGTGCCGCTGTCGGGCAGGGCGGTGCTGCCGACCGTGGCGGAGCCGGTGCTGATCGCCGCGAGGATCGGCATCGACGCGGTGCCGGCGAGCAGCGCCACGGTGAACAGGTAGCCCCGGGGCGGCCCGCCGGACCCGGGCGCCCGGTGCGCGCCCACCAGTCGGCGGTAGCCACCAGCCGCACGGTGCCGACCGAGGAACGGGGCACCGGGGCCTTCTCCTGGATCGGACACCGCGCACTCCTCCTCGTTGGTCTCCCGCCGGCCGGGCAGCGGTCGCCCGACTCCGCCCGCGACCACGGCCGCATCGTCGACTCCGGCACCACGACGACCTGCCGGACGACCGTCGGCTTCGCGACCGTTCGCCGGCCCGACGATCAGCGGGACACCGCGACAGCGTCCGACCCGAACCGCCCGGCGGCACCCGGATCGCCGCGAGGAAGCGGCAAATCGCTCGACCTGGCCATCCCCCCGGCAATCAGCCTGCCCAGTGACGCTCCGTCAGCCAACCCCCTACCGCGTGTCGACACGCGTATCTGCCCGAACGGTGACGAACCATCGCCGGATCGGCCGCGCGTCGATGTAGCGGGCACCCGGCGCTTCGTGTAACGAAGCGGGCCGTCCTCCCGGTGCGGGGCGGGCGTACTGTGGGCGCGCTCACGTGTGATGCGAATATGGACCACGACGGCAACGCAGCCTCGACCTCCGCGCACCCCCGCGGCAGGCGCGGCTGGGCGCCGGCGCTCCCGAACCGGGTTCGGCCAAGAATCCGGCTTCACGCCGCGCGGCAACCCCCACCGGGGCTAGGCGCGGCCGCCAGGAACCGGTCCGGCACCAGCCGGACAGGCGCACGAGTTGCGCGGCCGGGTGACCCCCCGGTGCCGACGCAGACAGACAGGGAGAGACGGATGGCAAAGGGCGACCCCGGGGTCTCCAGCCGCGGCCGGCGGGCCGCACCCCGCTCCAGGAAGGGCGCGACCGGCGACCCGCAGCTGGTGCAGTTGCTCACCCCGGAGGGTGAGCGGATCGAGAGCGCGACCGGCCCGGACGGGACGGAGTACCGCGTCGACTTCACCGACGAGGAGTACCGCGGGCTCTACCGCGACCTCGTGCTGGTCCGCAAGCTCGACGCCGAGGCCACCGCGCTGCAGCGCCAGGGCGAGCTGGGCCTGTGGGCCAGCCTGCTGGGCCAGGAGGCCGCGCAGGTCGGCTCGGGGCGTGCGCTGCGCACCCAGGACATGGCCTTCCCGACCTACCGGGAGCACGGCGTCCTCTACTGCCGGGGCATCGACCCGATCATGCCGCTCGGCCTGTTCCGGGGCGTCGACCAGGGCGGCTGGGACCCGAACGAGTTCAAGTTCAACATGTACACGATCGTGATCGGGGCACAGACCCTGCACGCGACCGGGTACGCCATGGGCGTCAGCATGGACGGCAAGACCGGGACCGAGGACGGCGAGGCGGTGATCGCCTACTTCGGCGACGGCGCCACCAGCCAGGGCGACGTCAACGAGGCGTTCGTCTGGGCCAGCGTCTTCAACGCCCCGCTGGTGTTCTTCTGCCAGAACAACCAGTACGCCATCTCGGAGCCGCTGGAGCGGCAGACCCGTGTCCCGCTCTACCAGCGGGCGGGCGGCTTCGGCTTCCCCGGGGTGCGGGTGGACGGCAACGACGTGCTCGCGTCGTACGCGGTGACCCGGCACGCGCTGGACAACGCCCGGCTCGGCCAGGGCCCCAGCCTGATCGAGGCCTACACCTACCGGATGGGCGCGCACACCACCTCCGACGACCCGACCCGCTACCGGATCGCCAGCGAGGTCGAGGCCTGGCAGGCCAAGGACCCGATCGCCCGGATGAAGGCGTTCCTGACCAGGCAGCAGATCGCCGACGCGGACTTCTTCGCCGACGTCGACGAGCAGGCCCGCACCGAGTCGGTGCACCTGCGCGAGCGGGTGCTCGCCATGCCCAACCCGGAGCCGGTGACGATGTTCGACCACGTCTACCCGACCGGGTCCCCCGAGCTCGACGAGCAGCGGGCGCAGTTCAGCAGGTACATGGAGTCGTTCGAGGGGAGCGCGCACTGATGGCCACGGAGACGCTCACCCTCGGCAAGGCCCTCAACATCGGCCTGCGCAAGGCCCTGGAGAACGACCCGAAGGTCGTCATCATGGGCGAGGACGTCGGCAAGCTCGGCGGCGTCTTCCGGATCACCGACGGCCTCCAGAAGGACTTCGGCGACCAGCGGGTGATCGACACCCCGCTCGCCGAGTCCGGCATCATCGGCACCGCCGTCGGCCTCGCCATCCGCGGCTACCGCCCGATCTGCGAGATCCAGTTCGACGGCTTCGTCTACCCCGCGTACGACCAGATCGTGTCGCAGGTGGCGAAGATGCACTACCGCTCGCAGGGCAAGGTCAAGATCCCGATGGTCATCCGGATCCCCTTCGGCGGCGGCATCGGCGCGGTCGAGCACCACTCGGAGTCGCCGGAGGCGTACTTCGCCCACACCGCCGGCCTCAAGGTGGTGAGCTGCGCCAGCCCGCAGGACGCGTACACGATGATCCAGCAGGCCATCGCCTCGGACGACCCGATCGTGTTCATGGAGCCGAAGCGGCGCTACTGGGAGAAGGGTTCGGTCGAGCTGGACGCCCCGCTGTCCGAGGCGTACCCGCTGCACTCCGCCCGGGTCGCCCGGGCCGGCGCCGACGCCACCCTGCTGGCGTACGGGCCGATGGTGCGGACCTGCCTGGACGCGGCGACGGCCGCGGCCGAGGACGGCCGCGAGCTGGAGGTCATCGACCTGCGCACGCTCTCCCCGCTGGACCTGACCGCCGCGTACGAGTCGGTGAAGCGCACGGGCCGCTGCGTGGTCGTGCACGAGGCCCCGGGCAACCTGGGCCTGGGCTCGGAGATCGCGGCCCGGGTCACCGAGGAGTGCTTCTACTCCCTGGAGTCGCCGGTGTTGCGGGTGACGGGCTTCGACACTCCCTACCCGGCCTCCCGGGTGGAGGAGGAGTACCTTCCCGACCTCGACCGGGTGCTCGACGCCGTCGACCGCACCTTCGGCTGGTGAGCGGCATGTCGCGGATCAAGGAGTTCAACCTTCCCGACCTGGGCGAGGGCCTGACCGAGGGCGAGATCCTCGCCTGGCTGGTCAAGGTCGGCGACGTCATCGAGCTGAACCAGCCGATCGTCGAGGTGGAGACGGCCAAGGCGGCCGTCGAGATCCCGGCGAAGTGGGCCGGCCAGGTGCAGGCGATCTTCCACCCGGAGGGGACCACGGTCGAGGTCGGCACGCCGATCATCGCGATCGACACCGACCCGGGCGCCGGGCCGATCGAGGCGTCGACGACCGGTACGCCGGCCGCCGGCCTGCCCGCCCCGTCGGCGGCGTCGCTGGCCGCGGTCGAGGTGGCGCCGGCCGAGGGCGCGGTCGAGCCGGGCCTGATCGGCGGTCCGGCCCCGGGTGGGCGTACCGCCGTGCTGGTGGGCTACGGCCCGCGGACCACGGCCGCCAAGCGGCGCCCGCGCAAGGGCGGCGCCGCGGTGCCGGCGCAGGCGGCGGCTCCGGCGGCTCCGGCGGCTCCGGCGGCTCCGCCAGCCTCGGCGGCCCCGGTCGCGCCGGTGCCGAGCGCGCCGTCGAACGGCCACGGCCGGGCCGGCGGCCCGGTGCTGGCCAAGCCTCCGGTCCGCAAGCTCGCCAAGGACCTCGGCGTCGACCTGTCCACGCTGACCGGCTCGGGCCCGCTGGGCTCGATCACCCGGGAGGACGTGCAGCGGGCGGCGAGTGGGACCCCGGCGGCGGCCGAGCCGCTGACGGTGGCCGCCCCGGCCACGGCGGCGGCGAGCTTCGGCGCGGACCGCGAGCAGCGCATCCCGGTCAAGGGGGTACGCAAGCTCACCGCCGAGAACATGTCCCGCTCGGCGTTCACCGCCCCGCACGTGACGGAGTTCCTGACCGTCGACGTGACCCGGGCGATGAAGGCCCTGGACCGGCTCCGCGGCCGGCGGGAGTGGCGCGACGTGCGTGTCTCGCCGCTGCTGCTGGTCGCCAAGGCGGTGCTGCTGGCGGTCCGGCGCCACCCGATGGTCAACTCGACCTGGGCCGGCGACGAGATCGTGGTCAAGGACTACGTCAACCTGGGCATCGCGGCGGCCACCGAGCGGGGCCTGATCGTGCCGAACATCAAGGACGCCGGCCGGCTCTCGCTGCGCGAGTTGGCGGACGCGATGACCGACCTGGTGCAGACGGCCAAGGCGGGGAAGACCTCGCCGGCCGACATGTCCGGCGGCACGCTGACGATCACCAACGTGGGTGTCTTCGGCGTGGACACGGGCACGCCGATCCTGCCCCCGGGCGAGTCGGCGATCCTGGCCTTCGGCGCCGTACGCGAGATGCCCTGGGTGCACAAGGGCAAGGTCCGCCCGCGCCAGGTCACCACGCTGGGCCTGTCGTTCGACCACCGGATCATCGACGGCGAGCTGGGCTCGAAGTTCCTGCGCGACATCGGGGACTTCCTGGCCGACCCGGAGGCGGCGCTGCTCGCCTGGACCTGACGGGTCTCGACACCAGCCACGGCCGGTGTGCCTCGGGTGAACGCCCGGCACACCGGCCGTGTCCGTTGGGATACAGAAACATCGGCTCCCGGGCCGGTTTGACCTTCGATTATTCGGCTCGTGTCCCAGCTCACCTAATAATCGATGGAAGTTGGGGCCGTTCTGCGGTTCAATAGAGACATCAAGGGGCTGACAACCGAATAGCCAGGAGGAGAGACCACCATGAGCATGATCGAGCGAATCCGTAACCGCCGCGACGCCAACCGCCGCGCCCGTGCCATCGAGCACGCGCTGCGCTCCGCCAACTCGCCCGCGGTCCGCGAAGAGATCCTCGCCATCGCCCAGCGTCACATGAGCTGACGCCCAGATCGTTCCTCACCTCCTCCAGATCGATGGCCCGCCCGGTCCGCCCGGGCGGGCCATCGGCGTTTCACACCCATTGACACCGGGATTCCACCCCGCCGCAGCGCCCGGTACGGTGGGCTTCGGTCGTCGCCCGCCGACCGGGAGCAGGTCGAGTCGATAGAAGCCGCTCGACACCACCCGGCCACAGGGAGTGACGGCCGGTGCTCCCCGGAAGCCCTCGGGCAGTCACCGGATACGGTGCGGGGAGCCGGCACGGTCGGTACACCGGCGACGCCGGCCACCCTGCCGAGCAGACCGATCGGCAGCGGCGGCCGACAGGTGATGGAGGAGGCGCACGCATGACGTCCGAGGGCACACACCACCCCGGCCAGCAGCCGGACGAGGTGTCGCCGGGCGCCGGCGGACCGGCGCCGTACGGCGACCGCCCGGCGCAGCAGGGCAACGGCTACGGCGGCGCCCCCGACCTGGGCTGGGCGCCCCCGCCACCGTCCGGGCAGCCGAACCCTCCCGCCTGGGCCAACCAGAACGAGCAGCAGGCGGCCCCCGCCTGGGGCACCGGCCAGGCTCCGCAGCAGGCCGACCCCGCCCCGCCCGCCTCCTGGGGACCCCCCGGCGGGTCCCCACAGCCGGCGTGGGCCGGCGCGCCGGGAGAGCAGCCCGGTCCCGCATGGGCCGCCGCCGCCCCGCCGCACGCCGCCCCCGACCAGCCCGCCTGGGCCCAGGCCGAGCAGCCCGCCCCGGCGTGGGCGCAGCCCGAGCCCGCCGCGCGCGGCGCCGCCCAGGTCCCGCAGGCCGCCCCGGCCCCGCAGCCCTGGCCCGCCCAGGACGACCCCGCCCGCTCCGGCGGCTGGAACACCGAGCCCCCGCAGGACCCCACCCGCTCCGGCGGCTGGACCGCTGCCGGGCAGCAGGACGACCCGAACCACTCCGGCGGCTGGACGGCCGGACAGCAGAACGACCCGGCCCGCTCCAGCGACGCCGCCCCGGACGACCGGCCCCGACAGGACGGCTGGGCCGCCCAGCAGGACGACCCGAACCGTTCCGGTGGCTGGGTCGGCGGCGCCCAGCAGGACGAGCAGCCCGAGCAGGCGTCCCCGGCGTGGGCGCAGCCCGAGCCCGCCGCGCGCGGCGCCGCCCAGGTCCCGCAGGCCGCCCCGGCCCCGCAGCCCTGGCCCGCCCAGGACGACCCCGCCCGCTCCGGCGGCTGGAACACCGAGCCCCCGCAGGACCCCACCCGCTCCGGCGGCTGGACCGCTGCCGGGCAGCAGGACGACCCGAACCATGCACCGACCTCCACCCCGCCCGGCCGGGCGGCCGTTCCCGCGTCCGGCGACGGCGGGCCGCCGCCGTGGGGCCCCGCGGCCGAGAGCCTGCCGCAGCGGGTCGGCGGGCCGGCCGTACCGGACGTCGAGCCGTGGTCGGCGGACGAGGCGTGGGGCCGCGCCGGGGCGGGCGAGCCCGCCGCGAACCGGGCCGGCAACGGCTGGGAGGCGGACCGCGCCGAGGAGCCGCCCATCTACCAGCCCGCCCCGGGCCCCGGCATCTCGCCGGCCAACGCGATGCCGCTGCCGCCCCAGGAGCAGCGGGTGCCCGGCGCCAGCCTGGCCGCCGCCCCGCCGGCCGACTACGTACCGCCGGCCCAGTTCGCGCCCGAGCAGTCCGCCCGGGAGGGCGGTGTGCCGGCGTACGGGCAGGAGCAGCCGGGCTGGGCGCAGGCCGGCTCCCTGCACGAGGAGCCGCAGTCCACCGCCGGGCCGGTGGTGCCCGCTCCGCGTACCTCGCCGGAGGGTGCCGAGGCGGCCGGCAGCGTCTCGGCGAGCGCCGCGGTGCCGCTGGCCAGCCGGGTGATGCCGCCGGCCGACCAGGCCCTGCAGCCGGGTGGCACCCCCGCGCCGCAGCCCCGGGTGTACGGCCGGCCGGCCCGCCCGGAGCCAGCGGACGAACCCGCCCAGGACGAGCCCCACGGGCACTGGCCGGACCACGCGCCACCGCCGCGGTTCGACCAGGGGCCCGAGACGCGGTTCGACCAGGACACGCGGTTCGCCCAGGGCCCGGACGCCCGGTTCGACCAAGGGCCCGAGACGCGGTTCGACCAGGACACGCGGTTCGCCCAGGGCCCGGACGCCCGGTTCGACCAGGACACGCGGTTCGACCGGGCTCCCGAGCCGCACTTCGACCAGGGGCCGGAGCCCCGCTTCGACGACCGGGACCGGGGAGCGGCCGCCTTCGGCGCCGCCGCTCCGGTCGCGCCCGCGTCGCCGGCCGCGCCCCCGGCCTTCCCGCCGGGCGTGCCGTCCTTCGTCGACGCGCCGGCCAACGGCCGGCCCGTCAACGGGGTCCGGCCGCACGATGGCGCGGACCGCCCCGCCGAGCGCTTCGGCGCCCCGGCCGCCGGCGGCGCGGCACCCGGCTACGGGTCTGCCCCGATGGCCGACCCCGCACCGGGCGGCGCCTTCCCGCCGGCGTTCCCGCCGCCCGGGCAGCAGCCCGGCCCGTCCTCCTGGGACCAGGGCGCTCCGGAACAGGACCAGGGCCGGTTCGACTCGTTCAAGCCCATCGCGGAGCCGAAGACCGAGGCGCCCACGCCCAAGGTGCGCAACGGGCGGGTGCTCGCCGCGGTACTCGTCGCCGCGGTGCTGATCCTGGCGGTGCCGCTGGGCCTGCTCATGCTGCTCGGCAAGGTCGGCGGCACGGAGGAGGCCCCGGCCTTCGATCCGGCGGTCGGCAGCTGCGTCAAGCAGTCGGGCGAGGGCGCGGCGGCGGCGAACTGCGGTGAGGCGGGTGCCTTCACCGTGGTCTCCAAGGTGGACGCGAAGGACAAGTGCGCCGACCCGGCCCAGCCGCACGTGGTGCTCCCCGGCGACGGGGCGAACCGGGTGCTCTGCCTGAAGCCGGCCGGCAAGTAGCCACAGCACGGGGGCGGGGCCCACGGGAGACCGTGGGCCCCGCCCCCGTTTCGCCAGTGGGATGTGATCGAGCCCGCGCGGGGTGCCGCCCGGCCCGACCCGCCGCGTCCGGCAGACTGGGCTCATGAGCGCACGAGTACGGGCCCCCGAGCTGCGCGGTCGAGGCTGGCTGAACACCGGCGGGCGGGACCTGAGGCTGTCCGATCTGCGCGGCAAGATCGTGATTGCCGACTTCTGGACCTTCTGCTGCGTCAACTGCCTGCACGTGCTCGACGAGTTGCGCCCGCTCGAGGAGAAGTACGGCGACGTGCTCGTCGTGATCGGCGTGCACTCGCCCAAGTTCGAGCACGAGAAGGACCCGGACGCGCTGGCCGCCGCCGTGGAGCGGTACGGCGTCCACCACCCGGTGCTCGACGACCCCGAGCTGGACATGTGGCAGCAGTACGCGGCCCGCGCCTGGCCCACCCTGTCGGTGATCGACCCCGAGGGCTACGTGGTGGCGACCATGGCCGGCGAGGGCCACGCCGAGGGGCTCGCGCGTCTCGTCGACGACCTGATCGCCACCCACGAGGCGAAGGGCACCCTGCACCGGGGCGACGGCCCGTACGTGCCGCCGGCCGAGCCGGTGACCACGCTGCGCTTCCCCGGCAAGGCGGTGCTGCTGGAGAACGGCAACCTGCTGGTGTCGGACTCGGCCCGGCACTCGCTGGCCGAGCTGGCCCCGGACGGGGAGACGCTGGTCCGCCGGATCGGCGCCGGCACCCGGGGGCGGGTCGACGGTCCGGCCGGGGCGGCCACCTTCTCCGAACCGCAGGGGCTCTGCCTGCTGCCCGCGCACGCCGCCGAGGTGGCCGGCTACGACCTGGTCGTCGCCGACACGGTCAACCACCTGCTGCGGGGCGTACGCCTGGCGGACGGGGAGGTGGTCACGGTCGCGGGCACCGGTCGGCAGTGGCGCTCCACGGTCGACGACCACGCGCACGACGCGCTCTCGGTCGATCTCTCCTCCCCCTGGGACCTGGCCTGGTACGACGACCGGATCGTCATCGCGATGGCCGGCATCCACCAGCTCTGGTGGTTCGACCCGGTGAAGCGCACCGCCGGCATGTACGCGGGCACGACGGTGGAGGCGCTGCGCGACGGCCCGCTGGCCGAGGCGTGGATGGCGCAGCCGTCCGGCCTCTCGGTCTCGGCCGACGGCGCGCGGCTCTGGGTCGCCGACAGCGAGACCAGCGCGATCCGGTACGTCGAGAACGACGTCATGGGCACCGCCGTCGGGCAGGGGCTCTTCGACTTCGGCCACGTGGACGGGCCGGCGTCCTCGGCGCTGCTCCAGCACCCGCTGGGGGTGTGCGCGCTGCCGGACGGCTCCGTGCTGATCGCCGACACGTACAACGGGGCGGTCCGCCGCTACGACCCGGAGGGCGACCGGGTTTCGACGGTCGCCGACGGGCTCGCCGAGCCGAGCGACCTCGTGCTGACGCCGGCCGGCGAGGTGCTGGTGGTGGAGTCCGCCGCGCACCGGTTGACCCGGCTGGCGCCGGGCGCGCTCTCCGCCGCGGGGGCGAGCACTGTGGACGGCCCTCGGCACCGCACCGAGCGCAAGCCCACCGACCTGGCCGCCGGCGAGGTGACGCTGGACGTCGTCTTCACCCCCGCGCCGGGGCAGAAGCTGGACGAGACGTACGGCCCGTCGACGCGGCTGGTGGTCTCCGCGTCCCCGCCCGAACTGCTGTTGGAGGGCGCCGGCACCGGCACGGAGCTGTCCCGCCGCCTGGTGGTGAACGGCGACGTGGCCGGCGGCGTGCTCCAGGTGACCGCCCAGGCGGCGACCTGCGACGCGGACGTCGAGCACGCGGCCTGCCACCTGACCCGCCAGGACTGGGGTGTCCCGGTCCGGGTGGTCGACGGCGCCGCCGCCCGGCTCCCGCTGGTCCTCCGCGGCCTCGACGCCTGACGGCCACCCGGCCGCTGCCCGCCGCGCTGCTCGCGTTAGGAAGGGCACCTTCCTCTACAAAAAGCGTTAGGAAGGTGCCCTTCCTTTCACGCGAACGGAGTGAGCGTGACACCCGCGTCGACCAGGGCGGCGCGGACCAGTTCGGCGCAGCGGACCGCGCCGGGGGCGTCGCCGTGCAGGCAGATGGACTCGACCGGGCACGGGACGACGCTGCCGTCGACGGCGACGACGGTCCGCTCGGTGGCCATCCGGACGGCCCGGGCCGCCACCTCCTCCGGGTCGGTGACCAGCGCGCCGGGGGCGGTGCGCGGCACCAGCGAGCCGTTGGGCAGGTAGCCCCGGTCGGCGAAGCCCTCGGCGACCACCCGCAGGCCCGCCCCGGCGGCGAGCTGGGCGAGGACCGAGCCGGGCGAGCAGAGCAGCGGCAACCGGTCGTCGTAGTCGCCGACCGCCGCGACCAGCGCCGCCGCCTGGGCCTCGTCGCAGGCGGCGGCGTGGTAGAGCGCCCCGTGCGGCTTGAGGTAGCGGACCCGGCTGCGGAACAGCCGGCAGAACGCGTCGAGGGCGCCGAGCTGGTAGGTGACCTCGTCGCGCAGCTCCGCGAAGGCGTACGCGATGTGTCGCCGGCCGAAGCCGGCGAGGTCGCGGTAGCCGACCTGGGCGCCGACGGCGACCCCGCGTCCGGTGGCGGCCTCGCAGACCCGGCGCATCGTGGACGCGTCGCCGGCGTGGAATCCGCAGGCGACGTTGGCGGAGGTGACCAGGTCCAGCAGCGCGGTGTCGTCGCCGAGCCGCCAGATGCCGAATCCCTCGCCGAGGTCAGCGTTGAGGTCCATGGAACGTGACCGTAGTCCCTGGGCGCGCCTGCGCGAGGGGGGTCACGTCGTCCACCACCCCGACGACGGGGTACCCGCCGGTGGTCGGATGGTCGGCGAGGAAGATCAGCGGCTGGCCGTCCGCCGGCACCTGCACCGCGCCGAGCACGATTCCCTCGCTGGGCAGTTCCCCGGCCACCGCGCGGGGCAGCACCGCGCCGGTGAGTCGGGCGCCGACCCGGTTGCTCACCGGGCTCACCGCGTACGTGGTGCCGAGCAGACGGTCCAGCGCCGCCGGGGTGAACCAGTCGTCGCGGGGGCCGAGGCGCAGCGTCAGCCGCAGCTCGGTCGGCGTCGGCGCCACGACGGTGGTGTCGACCGGGGCGGGTGGCCCGGTCGGCGCGCCCAGGGGCAGCAGGTCGCCGTCGCGCAGCGGCGGCGGGCCGAGCCCGGAGAGCGTGTCGGTGGCCCGGCTGCCGAGCACCGGCTCGACGGCGATCCCGCCGCCGACCGCGAGCCAGTTGCGCAGGCCGTCGCGGGGCGGGTCGATCCGCAGCACGGCGCCCGCCGGCACCGACAGCGGCCGTCCCACGTCACCGAACCGGCGGCCGACCCGGACGGCGGTGGCCGTTCCCGTCACCGCGACCGTCGCGGCGCGGGGGAACCGCAGGTCGCAGCCGGTCAACGTGATCTCCAGGCCGGCGGCGGACTCCGGGTTGCCGACGAGGCGGTTGGCCAGCCGCAGCGCGGCCGGGTCGAGCGCGCCCGACCGGGGCACGCCCAGGTGCGCCCAGCCGGCCCGGCCGAGGTCCTGGACGGTGGTCAGCGCCCCGGCGCGGAGCACCTCGACCGCCGGCCCGGTCACGTGGCCACCAGGCGCACCTCGGTGCCGGGGGTGAGCCGGGCCGGCGGGTCCGCGTGCACGTCGAAGAGGGCCGTGCCGGTCCGCCCGACCAGCAGCCAGCCGCCGGGCGAGGCCGTCGGATAGATCCCGGCGTACGGGCCGGCCAGGGCGACGGCGCCGGCCGGCACCCGGGGGCGCGGGGTGGGCAGCCGGGGCACCGCCAGTGCGGCGGGGAGCCCGGTGAGGTAGGCGAACCCGGGGGCGAAGCCGCAGAAGGCCACCCGGAAGGCGGTACGCGTCAGCCGCTCGACCACCGCCGGCGCGTCCACGCCCCAGTGGCCGGCGACGACGGGCAGGTCCTCCCCGTCGTACGTCACGGGGACCTCGACCGTTTCGGCGGCGGCCGTGCCGGCGGGGGCGGGCGGGCGGGGTGTCCAGGCGGCGATCCGCGCGGCGGTCACAGCCGGGTCGGGCACGCCGTCGAGCAGGACGGTGGTGGCCGCCGGCACGATCTCGACGGCGCTCAGCTCGCCGCGTTCGCGCCGCTGCCACAGCGTTGCCCGCCATCCCTCCACCTGGTCGGCGTCGTCGCAGTTAATCAGCAGGGCGTGCGCCCCGACGGGTCGGATCCGCATCCCGCCATACTCCACGACCGATCCGGGGCACCAGGGTCGACGGTCGCCATCTCGCGTGACCGGACGCACTACTTTCAGGTAACCTACGGTGCCGTAACCTGATGGCGTGACCACCTCCGCCCCGCTTCGACTCAAGCCGGTCGACATCGGTAAGCCCCGGATGCGGGGCTGGCTCCACACGTACGCGTTCTTCGTCGCCCTCGTCTGCGGGATCGTGCTCAGCGCGATCGCCGCCTCCCGGCCCGGCTGGGCACCCCTGGTGAGCTGCGTGATCTACAGCCTGACGGTGTGCGGGCTGTTCGGCACCAGCGCCCTCTACCACCGGCGGGTGTGGTCGGAGCGCGGCTACCAGGTCATGCGCCGGATGGACCATTCGATGATCTTCGTGTTCATCGCCGGCACGTACACGCCGTTCTGCGTCCTGCTGCTGGAGCCCCGGCCGGCCGCGATCATGCTGTCGCTGGTCTGGGGCGGCGCGATCGCCGGGGTGGCGCTCAAACTGGTCTGGCCGCACGCCCCCCGCTGGGTCTCCGCGCCGCTCTACCTGGCGCTCGGCTGGGTCTCGGTCGCGATGCTGCCCGACATCCTGCACCGGGGCGGCGTGACCGCGCTGGTGCTGCTCGTCGTCGGCGGCGCGATCTACAGCGTCGGCGCGGTCTTCTACGCGCTGCGCCGGCCCAACCCGTGGCCCACCGTCTTCGGCCACCACGAGTTCTTCCACGCCTGCACCCTGGTGGCGGCGCTCTGCCACCACATCGCCATCTACTTCGCCCTCTTCGCCTGACCCACCGACCGACGCACCGCCCGCGCTCCCGGCTGCGCGACGACGGGGCCCCGCCACGCCGGGGAGCCCCGTCAGATCGGCGTCGGGACGTCAGACCGTGCGGCGTGGCCGACGCACTTCGCGGTACTCCTCGACGACCCGGTCGTCCTGCACCGGCACGACCCGCTCGGCGACGACCCGGTCCTCGGCCACCGGGCGGGCGACGACGGTACGACGGCGCGTGTTCCAGAAGTGGAGGGTGACCAGCAGGCCGGCCAGGCCGGCGAGCATCAGCACCCAGCCGACGACCGCCAGGTTGAGCCAACCCAGATCCGCCTCCACGGCGAACGCGAAGATCGCACCCAGCGCGATCAGGAAGATGCTGCCACCAAAACCCATGTCGTCGCCTCCTCGGCTGTCCCTGGCGTTTGCCTCCGCCGCGGCCATCGGTGAGGGTGCGGCATCCATCGACATACCCAGGCGCTCTGATCGCCAATCGGGCAAGCTTGGGACATGACGGACGCTCACGTCGCAGGACGGACACTGGTGCTGCTCCGGCACGCCAAGGCCGAGCAGCCGGGGGAGGTGCCGGACGAACGCCGGCCGCTGGCCGCCCGGGGGCACGCCGACGCGGCGGCGGCCGGTGCCTGGCTCGCCAAGCACGCGCTGCTGCCGGACGTCGTCATCTGCTCGACCGCCCGGCGCACCCGGGAGACCTGGCACGGCGTGGCGATGGGCATGACCGGGTCACCACCCGAGGGCGGCTCGGCCGGCCCCGCCCCGGCCGTACGCTACGAGGCGGAGGCGTACGAGGCGCACATGGAGGACCTGTTGACGCTGGTCAGGAGGGTCGATCCGGCAGCCCGCACCGTCCTGCTGATCGCCCACAACCCGGGCATCTCGCTGCTCTCCGCCCTCCTGGACCCGTTACGCGCGGACCAGGACGGTATGCGTACCAGCGACGTCGTCGTGCACCGGCCCGCGGTCGCGTGGGCCGACCTGGATCGGGGACGGGCTCCGATCACCGATCAGCACACCGCACGCGGCTGAGCCATCCGCCGGTGCTGGCGGATGGCTGAGGGGGCCGCTCGATGTGCCGGTCGTGCTGCCGGTCGTCGTACCGCCGCTCAGGTTGCGACACGACGGCGTCGTGGCGGCACGAAGGCGTCGTGGCGGCACGACGGCGTCGGCTCAGGACGGTGGCGTCGGCTCAGGACGGTGGCGCCGTCGGCGGCGGCGGGTCGGGCGGCGGTGGCATCATCGCGGTCGGATGCGAGAGCCGGTTCTCCTCCACGATCAGGGTCCGCGCCCGCTTGCGGCGGTCCTGCCAGAACCAGAGCGTGGTCAGCAGTACGGCGAGCCCGGCCAGGATGAACACCCAGCCGACCGCGCGCAGGTCGACCCACCAGACGTTGGCCCTGATGGCGAAGGTGAGGATCGCGCCGATCGCGATCAGGAAGATCCCGCTACCAATGCCCATGTGCGCTGCACTCCCCCGTGCGATGGCTTCTGGGCGTTCTCTGCCGTGGTCCTGCGACGGTTACCCGCCACACCGCCCAGCTACCTGACTGAGGCCACCGAATAGCCGAGGCGCCCCCTCTTCCGGAAGCGTCTTCGGGCGGTGCCGGCTCTCCCCAGCGGCCATCGCCGTCCAGACATTCCAGGCATGCCGCCCCAGCTCGCCCACAGGTGCCGAGGCCGACCGCATCGCGCCGACCGCGGAGCGTGACGGACCCGGAAAATCTTGGGAGCTTCACGGAGAGTCATGATCACGCCGCCCGTCACTGGACCCGAGGTTGGCACGAATCGAACTATTGGGACGGTATCGGTGCAGCTCGGCATCGCCAGCCCCATGCCTCCGCGTCGCCTTTGCTCTGCACCCACGGACGCGACGGACACCGAGAGTGTCTGGTGCCTCCGTGGGTGCAGAGCAAAGGGCGGAGGAGGGCATCCCCTGTCGGCGCGCTGACCGCAACGCTGCGTGATCGATGTGGTGGCCGCGGGCCGATCGGCGGGCGCGGCACCTCCAGGGACGCCGACGGCCGGCGGGCTGTTGCCCGCCGGCCGTCGTGCTTGGCCTCTGCCGGGTCGTCACCCGGCAGCACCGCAGCACCGCCACAACACCGCAGCAGCGCGGGCGTGGCGTGACTCAGAAGGCCTCCTCCGGGAGATCCATGATGTCCAGGTCGGTGCCCTCGATGATCCGCCGGTCGGCGCCGACGCGGGGCAGGACCTCACGGGCGAAGAACCGGGCGGCGGCCACCTTGCCGGTGTAGAACGCCTTGTCGGCGGCGGAGACCTCGCCCGCCAGGGCCTTCAGTGCCACGTCGGCCTGCTTCTGCAGCAGCCAGGCGACGACCAGGTCGCCGACCGCCAGCAGGAACCGGCGGCTGGCCAGGCCGACCTTGTAGAGCGCCCGGGCGTCGCCGCCCTGCGCCTCGCCCAGCCAGCCGGTCAGCACCCCGAGCATGTTCTGGATCTCGACGAGCGCCTTGCCGAGCGCCTGCCGCTCCTCCTTGAGCTGGCCGTTGCCACCCTCGGTGGCGATGAACTCCTGGATCTCGCCGGCGACGACCATCAGGGCCTTGCCGTTGTCCCGGACGATCTTCCGGAAGATCAGGTCGAGGCTCTGGATCGCGGTGGTGCCCTCGTACAGGGTGTCGATCTTCGCGTCGCGGACGTACTGCTCCAGCGGGTAGTCCTGCAGGAAGCCGGAGCCGCCGAAGGTCTGGAGCGACTCGTGCCCGAGCAGCTCGTACGCACGCTCCGAGCCGACGCCCTTGACCAGCGGCAGGAGTAGGTCGTTGACCCGCTTGGCCGTCTTGGCGGCCTTCTCGTCACCGGCCGTCTCGGCCAGGATGATCTTGTCCTGCCAGCTCGCCGTGTAGCAGACGAGCGCGCGCAGGCCCTCGGCGTACGACTTCTGCAGCATCAACGAGCGACGCACGTCCGGGTGGTGGGTGATGGTGACCCGCGGCGCGGTCTTGTCCGCCATCTGGGTCAGGTCGGCGCCCTGCACCCGGCTCTTGGCGTACTCGAGGGCGTTGAGGTAGCCGGTCGACAGGGTGGCGATCGCCTTGGTGCCGACCATCATCCGGGCATTCTCGATGATCATGAACATCTGCCGGATGCCCTCGTGCTTCTCGCCCAGCAGCCAGCCCTTGGCCGGCACGCCGTGCTCACCGAAGGTCACCTCGCAGGTGTTCGAGACCTTGAGGCCCATCTTGTGCTCGACGTTGGTGGCGAAGACGCCGTTGCGCTCGCCCAGCTCGCCGGTGTTCTCGTCGAAGTGGTACTTCGGCACCACGAACAGCGACAGGCCCTTGGTGCCCGGGCCGCCGACACCCTCGACGCCGACCGGGCGGGCCAGCACGTAGTGGATGATGTTGTCACTCAGGTCGTGCTCGGCCGAGGTGATGAAGCGCTTCACGCCCTCGATGTGCCAGGAGCCGTCGGGCTGCGGGATGGCCCGGGCCCGGCCGGCGCCCACGTCCGAGCCGGCGTCCGGCTCGGTGAGCACCATCGTGGAGCCCCACTGCTTGTCGGCGAAGAGCTTGGCCCACTTTCTCTGCTGCTCGGTGCCCTCCACGTGCAGCACGTGCGCGAAGGACGGGCCGGAGGAGTACATCCAGACCGCGGCATTGGCGCCGAGCACCAGCTCGGCGAGGGACCAGACCAGCGCCCGCGGCGCGTTGCTGCCGTCCAGCTCCGCCGGGAGCTCCAGCCGCCAGAACTCGGAGTTCATGAACGCCCGGTACGACTTCTTGAACGACTCGGGCAGCGGCGCGGTGTGCGTGGCCGGGTCGAAGACCGGCGGGTTGCGGTCGCTGTCCAGGTAGCTGGCGGCCAGGTCCTCCCGGGCGAGGCGGTCGACCTCGGCGAGGATGTCGCGCGCGGTGTCGACGTCCAGCTCCGTGTACGGCTCCTGGCCGAACGCCCGGTCCGCCCCGAAGACCTCGAAGAGGTTGAACTCGAGGTCCCGAAGATTGCTCTTGTAGTGGGTCATGCTCGCTGGCCCCGCTTCCGGACAGGTGTTACCGATCAGTAACCCCGACTCTATTACTCGCGGGTAGGCAGCGACAAGCCGATCTCGGAAGTGACAGCGATTACACAGTTCCCGTTCAGGTTGCCGAGACCGCCCCGACACCCTCTCGCGGCGGCCGCGCGGCCTCAGCTCTCGGCCGCGCCGACCTCCCAGCTCGGCACGGCCGCGGTCGTGCCGCCGCGCGAGCCCGTGTACTCCATCAGGACCAGGGCGATGTCGTCGTCGAGCCGGCCGTGCACCCATTCCTTCAGGGCGGTCTCCAGCGAGGCGAGCCCGTCGGCGACGGTGCCGTGGCCGAGCAGCCGCCAGGCCCGGTCGGCGGTCGGGAAGAACTCCCCGTCCCGGCGCGCCTCGCCGAGCCCGTCGGTGAAGAGCAGCAGCCGGTCGCCGGGCTCCAGCCGCTCGACCCGGGGCCGGACCACCGGCATGAAGCCCAGCGGCGGGGCCGGGGCCGGCGGTTCGAGCGGGATGACGGCGCCCCGGCGCAGCAGTAGCGGCGGCGGGTGACCGCAGTTGACGATGGTGAGCGTGCCGCCCCGCTCCTCGACCAACGCGGCGGTGACGAAGTCCTCGTCGCCCACGCTCCGGGCCACCGCCCGGTCCAGGTCGGTCACGATCGCCCGCAGGTCGGCCCGCTCGTACGCCACGTGCCGGTACGAACCCAGCACGATGCTGGCCAGCCGGACGGCGTCCAGTCCCTTGCCCCGCACGTCGCCGATGATCATCCGCACCCCGTACGGCGTGTCGATCGCCTCGTACAGGTCCCCGCCGATCTCGGCCGTCGCGGTGGAGGAGATGTAGCGGGCGGCGACCGAGAGACTGCCGACCTGCGGCCCGAGCGGGCGCAGCACGGCCTGCTGCGCCACCGCCGCCAGCCGGGACAACTCGGCGATCTGCTCGGCCTGCCGTTGCCGTACGGCCGCCGTGGCCGCCGCGATCCCGGTGCCCAGCGCGATGCACGTTACGGCTACCGCGGTGGACAGCGACACGGTCTGCTCGCCGAGGGCGAAGCCCGCCCCGAGCGCCGTGGCGGAGGCACCCACCCCGAGCACGATCCGCCACGACGCCAGCGCGGCGGCCAGGAAGGGCGCGGCGACCATGAGCGCGATGTAGTTCGCGGACCGCCCGTCGGCCAACTCGACCGCCGAGACGATCGCGAGCAGGACGACGGCCGCGCCGAGGCCGGCGCGGGATCCGGGGCTCAGTGGGCCGCGGCCCGACTGGAAGGGTTTCGTGCGTACGAGGGACAGCATGCCTGATGGACGTGAACGGGTGAATGAAGCTGGCCCGTCGTCCGAGGATGTTCTGGCCGCGCGGATCACCCAGGCGGGCCGATCGCGGCCCGGCGAGGGCTCAGCCGAGCACCTCGTAGCGGACCTCGACGTGACCCGCGTCCAACGAGGCGATCTCGGCGAACGCGGCCCGGGACAGGTCCAGGCAACGCCCCTCGACGAACGGACCGCGGTCGTTGATCCGCACCGTCACGGACTTGCCGTTCGCCGGATTGGTGACCCGGACCCTCGTGTCGAACGGCAGGGTCTTGTGGGCGGCGGTCAGCTCCGACGGGTCGAAGGTCTCGCCGTTGGCGGTGAGCTGCCCCTCGGAGTAGAAGGAGGCGCCGCACGAGCCGCTGTCCACCACCGGTCGGGCGATGCTGGTCTTCTTCGTCGCCGTGGGCTTCGGCGCGGCGGTGCGCGGCTTGCTCCGGGAGGGAGCCTGGGGCGACCGGGTCGCCGTCGGGCTGGCGGTCACGCTCGGCGCCACGCCGGCGCTCGGCGAGGCGGCCGGCGAGCTGGGGGCCGCGCTGCTCGGCACGCCGGTGGGCGACAGGTCGACGGCGGCCGGCCGCGCGGACTCCGAGCCGGAGGTCAGCTGGATGGCGCCGACCGTACCGCCGACGGCGAGGGCCACCCCGACCGCCGCGGTGGCCGCGATGGCGGCCGGCGAGGAGAACATGCGGGTACGGGAGTGCCTGCCAGCCACCGGTCCGGTCCTTTCGTCATCCGACAAACCGGGTCGGACCATAACGAGAGAAACACTTCCGAAGTCAACGTGATCATGTTGTTTTGCCCGCAATTGCGGCGATACGTGTAGCCGATCATCCGACCCGAGGTGGGCCGGGCGGCCCGGGCGACCCACGGCCTGCACGGGCCGCGCCGGTTGCCGCAGGATGGGTGGCATGCCCCCCGAGCTGAGCGGACGCCTCGCCGAGCTGGTCCGGTGGATCGATCCCGGCCCCGGTGCCAGTCACCTGGTCAGCGACGTCTCCGGCTGGTGGCGCGACCCCGAGGTGCTCGCCCGGCTGGGGCCGGCCCTGGTGGAGCCGTTCCGGGCCGCGCGGCCCACGGTGGTCGTCGCGCCGGCGGTGACGGGGTTCCTGCTCGGTCCGCTCGCCGCCACGGCGCTCGGGGTCGGCTTCGTGCCGGCGCACAAGCCGGGCGACGGCAGACTGCCCGCCGGGCCGCTCACCTGGGCGCAGAGCCCGCCGGACTTCCGCGGCAGGCGGGTGGACCTGGCCGTCCGGGACCACGGCCTCGACCGCAGCGACCGGGTGCTGGTGGTGGACGACTGGGTCGCCACCGGAGCCCAGGTCCGTGCGCTCTACGAGATCTGCGCCGCGCGCGGCGCCGAACCGGTCGGCACCGCCGCCGTCGTGCTCGACTGCCCGCCGGCGGTCGCCGCCGAGCTGCGGATCCGGGGGCTGGTCAGCGGCGACGACCTGACGTGACCTGGACGAACTCCTCGACCGCCGTGCAGACCCGGACCGAGCACCTCCGCCGAGCGGGCCATCGGGCCGGGCACCATCAGCGCGTGGTCGGCCTGCTCGATCTCCAGCGGGTGCGGGGTGGGCCGGCGGGCGACGGAGCCCCGCCAGGACCCGGTCGCCCGTGCCGCCCACCAGCAGGAACGGCGCGGTGGTGCGACCGTACCGTCCAAGGGGTCGCCGGCGGCGAGAATTGCGCCCGCACGAGATCAACGACGGCGGTAGCGTCGGCAGGATGTGGCCTCGGATCGGTGAACTGCGCACCCTCGCCCTCGGCACCCCCGGCGACCTGCGGACGCGACTGAACACCCTGGTGCTCGGCGGGGTGAAGACGGCGACCGCCGGCCTGCTCACCGAGTACGCCGAGGAGGGCGAGGAGCTGGAGCGCGTCGGCGAGCGGCTGGCCCTCGTGGACGACGAGGACTCGCTGGTCGGCGTCGTCGAGGTCACCGGCGTCGAGGTGGTCGGCTTCGCCGAGGTGACCTGGGACTTCGCCCGGTCCGAGGGCGAGGGCGACCGCTCGATCGAGGAGTGGCGCGAGGGGCACGCCGCCTACTGGGCGCGGGTCGGCACCCCCGTCACCGGCGACAGCGAGATCGTCTGCATCCGGTTCCGGCTGGTCTCGGCCGGCGACGGCGGCATCCCCACCGGGGACCTCGGCACCTGAGGGCGCCCGGCCGGGCCGACGGTCGCCTCCGGGCCGGCCCCGGAGCCGGCCCGGCCACCGAGCTGACCGGCCCGGCCGGGGCCGGCCACCGAGCCGAACGGGCCCACCAGGGCCGGTCAGCCCCGGCGCAGCTCGGGCAGCAGGCGGGTGGCCACGTCCACCAGGACGGCCTCGTCACCGGCGTACCAACTGCTGGCTCGGGGCCAGTGCGTGACCACGTCGGTGAAGCCGAGGGCGGCGGCCCGGCCGACCTGGTCGGCGAAGAACTCGGCGCTGTGCAGCGAGAAGACGGGCGCCGAGTCCAGCGACAGGTAGCGGTCCAGGGTGCCCGGGTCGCGGCCGGCTGCGGCGAGCGTCTTGTCCATCCGGGCGCAGAGCTCGGCCACCCCGTCCCACCAGCTCTCCAGGTCGTCCCCGCCGGGGCCGGTGGTGACCCAGCCCTGACCGAACCGGGCCGCCAGCCGCATCGACCGGGGTCCGTTGGCGGCCACCACGAAGGGCACCCGGGGCGTCTGGACGCAGCCCGGGTTGTTGCGCGCGTCGATCGCCGTGAACCAGTCCCCTCGCCAGGTGGTGCCGTCCTCGCGCAGGATGAGGTCGAGCAGCTCGGTGAACTCGGCGAACCGGTCGACGCGCTGGCGCGGCGGCAGCGTCTCCCCGCCGAGCACGGCCGAGTCGAAGCCGATCCCGCCCGCGCCGAGGCCGAGCAGCAGCCGCCCGCCGGAGACGTCGTCGAGCGCGGTGACCTGCCGGGCGAACGCCGCCGGATGCCGGAAGTTCGGCGAGGCGACCAGCGTCCCGAGCCGGATGCGGGTGGTCACCGTCGCGGCGGCGGTCAGCGTGGTCACCGAGTCGAACCACGGCCCGTCGACCAGGTCCCGCCAGCCCAGGTGGTCGTACGTCCAGGCGTGGTCGAAGCCCCACTCGTCCGCCTGCCGCCACCGGCGCTGCGAGTCGGACCAGCGCTGGTCGGGAAGGATCACGATGCCAATCCGCATGATCGCCAGCCTAACGGCCGTCACCGGCCCGGACTCGCACCACGCGGGCGCTTGCCATGCATCGATGATCTGAACATGGGGACGCCCGTGACCGCGATGCGCGAGCCGACGTTCCTGATCCGCCTCGTTTCATACCGGCCCGCTGGGTCGGGCCGCCTTCAGTCCCACCAGAACGACCAGGAGTGCGCGCCCATGATTCTCTCGGCGTAGGCAGTGAGCGTTCCAGCACCCTGCCAGATGTTGTCGGGGCAGAAGGCGAAGTGCTCGGCCGCCACCTGGCGGGCGTGCTCGATCGAGGTCGGTGGGGCGGCGACGCTGAGATGGAGGGTGTCGAATCCGACGCCGACAACCCGGACACCGAAGCGATCCTCCCAGCTCCGGACCACCGCCGAGATCTCTCCCGAGTCGTTGGTGTGGTTCAAGGGACCGGACCAGCCGCTGACGGCGAGTGTGTCCGCGCCACGAGCGGCCGGCACGAGCCCGAGACGCGCCGGCCTGATCACGAGGAACTCCGCGTACTGGTCGGCGAAGTCGTCGGGTGACGCGGAGGCGTCACCGGGCACGGCGAGCCCGGGCCAGCGCTCACCGAAGGGATCGGTGACGGCGGTGCGTTCGGCCGCTGGCCGCATGTCGTCCTCGCCGGTCCTCGTGTGCGCAGTCCACCACCGGGCCAGCAACTCGGCTGCGTCATGGCGGTCCGGCGAGGACATGCCGGCCGGGAACACCTCCCCGTCGGCCCAGGGACGAGTCTCCTCGCTCGACAGTCCACTCAGCAGCAACGGCCACAGCCCGGATTGCCGGTGCTGTGACCGCAGCCGCGTCCAGAGCGCGGCTCCGACCGGGGCCTCGCTCAACCAGTACGGCGGCGATCCGCCGTCTGCTGGCTCGACGAGGCGGCCGGGCGGCAACGTCCTCGGTGGGAACGATCCGAGCAGGCGCGGCAGGTCCGTGATCATGGCAGGAGCGTAGGAGGCCCGTACGACGAACTTCCGACCCGCCGAGGCGGATGCGGGCCGGGGTCGGAGTCGCCACCCGCACCGCACGGGTTCCGTAGTGGACGGGGCCGTCTCGGCGCGGCTTCGACTGCTAAGCTCCCGCCACTTGTCTGGGGCTTCCGGCCGGCGCGGATCGCTGATGTGTGACCTGCCACCGCATCGATGCACCGCAGGAACCACCTCCCGGCGAGACGTCGTCCGGCCGTGGCCGGAACCCCTTCATCCTCTGTCTTGCAGGGAGGACGAGCGTGGTCCGAGGCTCGCTCATCCGCGCTGGCATCGCCGCCGCCGTGTCGTTCACACTCGCCGTGGGCCTCAGCCCGTTGTCGTCCGGCAGCGCGCAGGCCGAACCGGTCGCGGGAGAGGTGGTCATCCCCGTCTCCTACGTCCTGGACCCCCGGACACAACTGTTCAGCGCGGGACCCTCGGGGTTCCTCCGTCACGAGTCCACGCTGGGCTACCTGTGGACGAGCTACACCGGCGTCGACACGAAGCTCGACTCGTACGCCCCTGATACGAACATGGTCCCGGACCTCGGCGCCGGCTCGGACGTCGTCGCGGAACTCGACCATCCCAGGACCGTCACGCTCCGGGACATGGCGACCGGCCGATCGCGTACGGTCACGATTCCCGTCGGCCACACGTACGTCAGCACGCTGGGGTCGACGGTCGTGACGACGACGGGAAACCTGTTCGACGCCAACTACACGTGGCACCTCTTCGACGCCCACGACGACGGTTCGGTCACCCAGCGTGCCGTGGCGGGCGTCCCCGACGGGATCGTAGGGCCGACCGAGGTCGGGGCGCCGCTGGGCGACGCGCGCGGACAGGTCGTGCAGTACCGGGTGGGCACCACGGGACGCACCGGGTTCCTCGACATCGAGCAGGGCCGGCTGATCCCGCTCCCGTACACCAGGCACGCGGGCACCGGTACCGTCGTGCTCACCTCCACCCACCTGCTGTGGTCGCACGACGGAGCCGTCTCCATCCACTCGCGCGAAGATCTCACCGCCACCCCGCGGACGGTGCCGCTGCCCGGCGGCGCGCAGGTGCTGGGGATGGTCGGCGAGACGCTCGTGGTGGGCCGGCACGATCCCTCGCTGGGCCCCCTGAGCTACCTGGATCCCGTCTGGCGGGTCGAGGCTGTGGCCCTCGACGGTCGTCCGACGAAGACGCTGCTGGCCAGGTCGGAGGGGCTGCCCATGCCGACCCCGGACGGCAGGCTTCTCGTCCAGGGCGGGCCCGACCTGGAGCGGTGGGGAGTCTCCGTCGTGGAGGCCGTGGACGGCGGCGACGTGACGATCCGCAAGATCGCCGAGGCGTACCCGCAGAAGGTCCAGACGGTGTCAGGGCTGACCTTCACGCAGGGGCGGCTGACCACCCTGGAGTACTTCAATGCCTGGCAGGAGCGGCGCCACCTCTACACCCGGGAGATCGGCGTGGCCGGCTCCCTCACGGTCGGGGCGCGTACCGCCCGGGGGCCCGCGCCCGCCAGTTGCGACACCACGGCCTGCCCCGACCTTCACGACACCGGCGACGGCCGGACGGTCGTCTCGGGCCTGAGCTACGGGCGTACGGACGACGACCGGCAGCCCCACCTGCTGGCGCCGAACCAGCCCATGCCCGGGACGCGGATCGACGGCTCCCGCACCTACCACACGGTGGCGGCTGTCAGCGGCCGCTTCGCGGCCCTCACGGCCGCCAGCGGCACGGGTAACGAGACCCGGGTCGTCGATCTCGACACCGGGAAGACGGTGTTCACGACGACGGCCTCCGTCGAGGCGCTGTGGGGCACGACGCTGTGGGTGAGCGACGGCAACGACGCCGTGGCGCCCGTCGACGTGCTGACCGGGCAGCGGGGCGCTCAGGTGTGGTTCGGCAGTGGGTGCCTCCTGGAGGACCTCCAGGCCGTCGGGCGGTGGCTGCTGTGGACCTGCGTGGGCTCGGCGTCGGGTCAGGGCGTCTACGACACCGTCAAGCGGACGAACCTGCGACTCGTTTCCGGAGACGACTGGTCGTGGGCCAAGCTCGGTGACGGCTTCGTCGCGGCCGAGGTGGCCGGGCAACTGAGGGTGACCGACGTCCGCGACGGGACGCCGAGGTCGCACACCGCCGGGCCGTTCGCGTCGTGGCGGCCCTGGGACGTCGACCCGTACACCGGCGTCATCGCCCACCTCGGCGCCGACGACGGCATCCACCTGGTCCCCAGCGGCGTCCCGGTCTCGCCCCTCGCCCAGCTCGACGCCACCGTCGCCACTTCGGCGCACATCAAGGACGCCACCGGGCACTGGAGCCCGAAGTGGTGGCTGTCCAAGCCGGCCGCCTCCTGGACGCTCGTGATCAGGAGTCAGACCAGCGGCGCCGTCGTCCGTACCCTCTCCGGCGGCCTGACGCGGGGTGTGGTGGCCACGACCTGGAACGGCAGGGACGACCGCCGCCGGTCGATGCCCAACGGCACCTACGCGTGGACGCTGACCGCCACGCCGGCCGACGGGCAGGGCGCGGCCCTCACCAGGTCGGGGACCGTGCAGCTCAGCCACGAATGCCACATCGGGAACCGCCCGCAGCTGGTCACGGTCAGGTGTTCCTGACATGACCGCGCCAGACGGTGCTGCCCCTGCCCGTTCGCCCGGGTTCGCCGCCGAGCTCGTGGCCACCGTCGCGGCTCCACTCGACTCCGCGTCGGCGGACGCTCCGCAGGTGCTGCACTGGCCGGGGCGCAGGCTGCTGGTGCAGCGCGGGGACACCGAGCTGGCCGTCCGCGACATGGACGGGGAGGGGAAGGAGATCCGCTTCCCCGCCCCCTGGCCCCGCCGGTACGGCTCGACGGCGGTCTCTCCTGCGGGCGACCTCGCCGTGTTCGTCGGCGTCCACGCGTTGCGAGCGGTGGATCCGACCGGCACCGTGCGGTGGGAGATCCGGCACGGTTGCTGGTCGGCCGCCGTGTGCGCCGAGTCCCATGCCTCGTTCTCCGAGTACGCCGACGACCACCACCACGGTCACGCGGACAGCGGCTCGGCGGCCTTCTCCTCGGACGGCAGGCTCCTCTGGGCCCACGTCCGCAACAGTGCGGGGGACGACGTCGAAGAGGAATGGCTGATCCTCGACCCCACCGACGGCAGGGTGCTGACCCGGGCCGGGACGACGACCGTGGCATCCGGCTCCATCCACCTACCCCATCCGGACCCGGCGTACATGGGGCTGACCGTCCTCGCGGGCGAGGAGGACTCGCCCGTGCTGTGGGGGCACTGGGACGGCGCGGCGCTCACTGTCCAGCAGTTCGCCGAGGAGGTCCTCCTCGCCGTGAGCCCGTCCGGGGAGCACTTCCTGACCACGGATCCGGGGCAGTGGGCCCTCTACCTGCACCGGGCGGAGGACGGCACGGAACTGCGGCGGCTGAACGCCGACGAAGCCGTGCCCCCTGCCTCAACCGCGGACGACCGCGTTTGCTGGGGCTACGAGGCGGCGTTCCCGTACGACGACAGCGCCGTGGTCGGCACCGAGTACGACGAGAATGTTCCCCGCCACTGGTTGGTCGACACCCGCGCGATGGCCGTGCACGGCCGGATCGCCTACCCCTTCCCCGTCTCGGGATCTCCCCGCTCGGCGGGGCGGGGCGCCTGGTACACGGTCTCCAGGGACGGGACCGCCCTCCACCTGTGGAGCCTGCCGCACGGGGAATGAGTCAGCGGCGCCTCATCGGAGGAGCAACCGCGGGACCCCTCACCGGACAGCGGCAGGAAGGGCCGGAAGCGGGGCGACGACCCCGGCGGGGGTACGGCTCGCCGGAGCTAGCGGCACGCCGACCAAACGTGCCGTAGGTCGACGACCTTGATGGGGACCGCTCGACGAGGCCGAGCACTATCCGGGGGATCAGGCTCTTTGGCACCGGGTTACCGCTCAGCGTCCACTGGCTGCCGATCGTCGAGCCCAGGTTAGGCATTGATGGACTCCTCATCGGCGGGCTTGGCGTGCCGTCCGTGGGATGTGTGCCTCCGTCGCCACCACCAGCGCAGCAGCTGAAACAATCTCTTCACGGACTCCGGCAGCAGGAACGGTCCGACAGCAGTCACGGCGACGAGCTGCCAGACGTGTTCACCGCCCGGATCAGCCACATGGTCGAAGACGATCAGCGCGGCCATCATCCACCAAGCGAGTTCCGCCCCCCAGTCGCGCACCCTGACCAGGGTGAGACGCCAACCCTTCTGTACCGGAGGATCGGGGACCTCGCCCGTGGTCACCATGGCCATCCAGCCGCGCCTCGAAACGGTCAGCGTGTAGGCGAGCGTCATCGGCAGCCTAACCAGCGCGATCCACGCAGCGAACCTGGCAGGGCTCACGACCACCTCACCCAGCACGTTGGGAGCGATCGAGGCCAGCATCAGATACGTGACAAGGAGGAGGACGAAATCGACGGCAAACCCGAACGGCGGGAGTCCCAGCATGAACAGCCGGCCCAGCCGTCTAACCACACGCGGGCTCATCTCCGCCATGCCGCTCATTGTGGGGCGGGTGGCAAGAACCGGCTAAGGGAGGTCTTGCCATCCCGTTCACCGTTGAGCCACTCCTCCTCGTGAGCGGGCCACCGTCCGGCCCGCTACGTCAATCGGTAGCAACGATCGAGGCCCCAGCCAGGAACATTCCTGAGCTGGGGCCTCGCGCTGGAGCGGGAGACGGGAATCGAACCCGCACTGTCAGCTTGGGAATCGCACAAGATCGGATCCGGGCACAGCGTGTCCCGTCATCGGCAGGATCCCCAGCGGCCTGGTTTGCCCCTGGTGACACCGTCATGTGGCCCGTGGATGGCCCAAGCCGCCCCCGAATCCCTAGCTGGGGCAGCCCCTCAGCTAAAGCAGCGAAGATCCTCCCCGCCAGGCGGAAAGCTGATCTCAATCTCAATCTTGCCGTAGGTGTGCGGACCCGGCGGGAACCGCCCGTACACCAGCAGCAGACGCACCTGTTGCCCGCTTGTCGCCCGGTCGGCGCACAACCGATCTGCCGGATCTGGACCCGGCACGATCCTCCAACGGCCCGCCATTAGCAAGGTGCGATAGTGGTCGATGGCGGCATCCATTGAGGTGCCGGGCGGCAAGCTGATGTCCGCCGAAACGCGCCCCCAATCGTCGCTTTCACCCCCGCACGGGGCCTGATCGATACGGTCGAGGGTGGTGCCCGGTGGAGGAGAGGTCAGCACCCCGTCTCGCGCCAACTGCTCGGCCAACCGGTGATCGGCATCGGTGCACTCGGTCTCACGAGCGCCCGGGCTCTTAATCGGCTCGGCGAGTTGCAGAACCGCCAGACCACACAGCACCAGAACACCGACCAGCACCGAACTGACTACGGCGATGCGGACAAAGACTCGCGGGGGCACGGAGCGAGGGTAGAACAGGTAACCGTGCCGGCGGTCCTGGGAGGATCTCCTCGTCGGGCAGTCAACGAGGACGAGCTGCTGCGCAAGAATCCGTGCCGGATTCCGGGAGCGGATCAGGAGAAGGCGGCGGAGCGCCCCGTGCTCACGCTCGCCCAGGTGCTCAAGCTCGCGGAGCTGGTAGACGAGCGGTACCGGGCGCTGGTCCTGGTGACCACGTTCGCCTGCCTGCGATGGGGCGAGGTATCCGCGCTGCAACGACAGGACGTCGACGCCGACACCGGAGTGGTCCGCGTTCGGCAAACGTTCACGGAGGTGCGTGGCGTCGGTATGGTCCTTGGCCCGCCGAAGTCGCGTGCTGGTCGGCGTGCTGCCTCGGTGCCGGCGGCGATCCTGCCAGCGCTGCGCGAGCATTTGGCGGCGTTCGTCGACGACAACCCGGATGCGCTGGTCTTCACCACGCCGTCCGGGCGGCCGATCTGGCGCGGCAACCTCAACAAGGTCATTGGCTGGTCGGCGGCGATCGGCAAGCTCGGCATGCCGGGTCTCCACTTCCACGATCTGCGGCACACGGGCAACACGATCGCGGCGCGGACCGGGGCGAGCATTCGGGAGCTGATGGCGCGGATGGGCCACGACTCGGCACAGGCTGCCATGATCTACCAGCACGCCACCTCGGAGGCGGATCGGGCCATCGCCCAGGCGGTGAGTGACGCGGTGAAGGCCGAGCGAAAGAAGGCCAAGAAGGCGGCAGCCGGCACGTCGGACAAGCCAAAGACCAAGAGCAAGAAGCGTGCCTAGTGGCCCGTGGATGGCCCGCCGGGTGCCCGTGGTCCGAGCAAAATCGAAGGCCCTGGCTGGAACTTGCGTCCTGACCATGGCCTTTCGCGTGGAGCGGGTGACGGGAATCGAACCCGCACTGTCAGCTTGGGAAGCTGATGTTCTGCCATTGAACTACACCCGCAGGCGGCACCACTGTACCTGAGACGTCCCGCCGGCGCACCCAGGTACCCCCTCCGACGCCGCGCCGTGTCGCCCGGCGGCCCCCCGGGGTGACTCACGGCCACCGCCCGGGAGCCGGCCCCGCCACGGCGGCCATGGTCCGTTCGCGCCGTGGTCCGCACCGGCTGGCGGACCGGTACCCCAAGATCGACGCCACCGAGCCGCCGGGCGGCACGAGCCGCTACCGAGAATCACCGTTTCATCGCCAATTGTCGATCGCGAGTCGGCGCCGGCCAGGAAAAAGTTTCATCCCCGCAACATATGGCCGTTCTCAAATCCGTCGATCGGTTGTAACGTCTGCCCAACGTTTTCAGCCACGGCGTGACATACCCCCTGTCGCGCCGGCCAGAAAGAGGTGGGCCCATGGGACTCCGTCCCAACCTGCTGACCCGGCGTACGGCCGGCGTCGCGTCGACGACCCTCGCGCTGCTGCTCAGCACCGCCGCCGTGGGCGTCGTACCGGCCGCGTCGGCCTTCTCCGCCGCCCCGAGCGAGGTCTGCGTCGAGCCGGCCGACGTCCACTCGGACTCCCGCGTCAAGGCGGGCGGCGCGGCCAAGCACGAGCCGAACGAGCTGACCCTGGCGGAGACCCGCGAGCGCGAGGCCGACCTGGCCGCCGCCCTGCGCGAGCGCGCCCGGTTCCGCACCGGCGCCGGCGCCTCCATCACGGCCACCGTCACCGTCCCCGTCGTGGTGCACGTGATCCAGCGGGACGGCACCCGGGCCGGCGGCAACATCCCGGACTCGATGATCACCTCGCAGATCAACGTGCTGAACCAGTCCTACAGCGGGGCGACCGGCGGCGCGGCCACCGCGTTCAGCTTCCAGCTGCAGAAGATCAACCGGGTGACGAACCCCTCGTGGTACCCGATCGTGCAGGGCTCCTCGGCGGAGCGGTCGATGAAGACCTCGCTGCGCGAGGGCGGCAAGAACACCCTCAACGTCTACCTGGGCGAGCTGAGCGACAACCTGCTGGGCTGGGCGACCTTCCCGACCCGGAAGCTGAGCAGCATGGACGGCGTCGTCGTGCTGAGCGAGTCGCTGCCGGGCGGCACGGCCACCAATTACAACCAGGGCGACACCGGCACCCACGAGGTCGGCCACTGGCTGAACCTCTACCACACCTTCCAGGGCGGCTGCTCCGGCTCGGGTGACAGCGTCAGCGACACCGCGCCCGAGGCATCCCCGGCGTTCCAGTGCCCGACCGGCCGGGACACCTGCACCGCCCCGGGCCTCGACCCGATCACCAACTTCATGGACTACACCTACGACTCCTGCATGCACCAGTTCACCGCCGGGCAGGCCAGCCGCATGCTGACCGCCTGGAACGCGTACCGCGCGGCGTAGTTCCCCCGCACGACCGGTGCCGGCCCCGCTCGACGGGGCCGGCACCGTCGTTTTCGGGGTGGGGTGGGGGGCGGTGCGGTGCCCCGGACGGGGACGGCCCGGGGCGCCGCACCGCGTCTCAGGCGGCCGGGCGGGCGGCGAGGTTGCCGCCGCTCCCCGACCGCGTCTCGGGCACCGCGGCGGTCGCGCCGGGGTCGAGCCAGACCTGGACGGCGGGCCGGCCGTGCCCCTCGCCGGCGCCGCCTGCGACGCCCGGCTCCCGACGGGCGAGCATCGCCACGTCGACGGTGAACTCGAACAGCCGCCAGTCCACCTGCGGCGCGGCCCGGTGGCTGCGGGCCAGCCGGGCGACCCGGGCCGGGTCGGTGACCGGCCGGGCGTGGCCGGCGACGTAGGCCTCGTCGTCACTCTCCTCCGGCGGGAAGGAGTGCAGGGCGTAGCGGCCGTCGCGTTCCAGGTCGCGCCGCTTCGGCGAGTCGACCACGAAGCAGAAGAGCCCCTCGTCGGTGATCACCGGAGAGACGGGATGGACCCGGGGCCCGCCATCGGCGCGGACGGTGGCCAGGTAGCCGAAGCCCGGCCCGTACTGCTGCATGAGGGTGCGGATCCCGTCGGCGAGGCGGGGCTCGTCGGCGGCGAATTCGGACCAGGAAGCCATGCCGACATTCTATCGAACACGTGTACGAACAGGTAGTCCGACACGCAGGTCACGCACATCGCTCGCTAAGGTGGTGCGATGCTGCTCTCCGACCGCGATCTGGTCTCCGAGATCAAGACGGGCACGCTCGCGCTGGAGCCGTTCGAGCCCACGCTGGTGCAACCGTCCAGCATCGACGTACGCCTGGACAAGCTCTTCCGGGTCTTCAACAACCATCTCTACACCCACATCGACCCGGCGATGCAGCAGGACGACCTGACGTCGATGGTCGAGGTGCCCGAGGGCGAGCCGTTCGTGCTGCACCCGGGCGAGTTCGTGCTCGCCTCGACGCTGGAGGTGATCTCCCTCGGCGACCAGCTCGCCGGGCGGCTGGAGGGCAAGTCGAGCCTGGGACGGCTCGGCCTGCTCACCCACTCCACCGCGGGTTTCATCGACCCGGGCTTCTCCGGCCACGTGACGCTGGAGCTGTCCAACGTGGCCAACCTGCCCATCACCCTCTGGCCGGGCATGAAAATCGGTCAGCTCTGCATCTTCCGGCTCTCGTCGCCGGCCGAGCACCCGTACGGCTCGGCCGTCTACGGCTCGCGCTACCAGGGGCAGCGGGGACCGACCCCGAGCCGCTCCTGGCAGCACTGGCGCACCTGGCCGACCCGCTGACCCGACGGTCGCCTGTTAGGAAGGGGCCCTTCCTCTACCGAATGCGCTAGGAAGGGCCCCTTCCTTACACCTCAGCCCGGGCGGCCGTAACTGTGGATCGGGCCGTCGTCGACCTTCTTCATCTTGACCGGCACCCCGGCTCGGGAGGCGTGCACCACCCAGCCCCCGCCGACGTACATGCCGACGTGGTGCAGGTCGCTGTAGTAGAAGACCAAGTCTCCCGGGCGCAGCTCGCCCCGGGTGACGGTCGCGGTGACCCGGCGCTGCTGCGCGGCGTTGTGCGGCAGCGAGACCCCGGCCTTCGCCCAGGCGGCGAGCATCAGGCCCGAGCAGTCGTACGCGTTCGGGCCCTCGGCGCCCCAGACGTAGGGCTTGCCGATCTGGGCGCAGGCGAACTTGACCGCGGTGCCGGCCCCGCCACCCGGGTAGCTGGCCGGGCAGGGGGCGGGGCGCAGCGAACCGCCGCCGCCGCTGCCGTAGATCCGCAGCCGCAGCTTCTGCAACCGGTCGATCTCGGCGTTGATCTGCTTCTTCTTCGCGGCGAGCTGGGCCTCCGTCCGGCCGAGTTGGACGACCATCTCGTCGAGCGGGGCCTTCTTCTCGGCCAGCCGGTCGCGCAGCTCGGCGACCTGCCGCACGTCCTGCTGCTGGTGCTGGGCGAACCGGTCGAGCAGTTCGAGCTGGCCGACCATCTGGTCGGGCGAGCGGCTGCCCAGCAGGGCGTTGACGGCGGATACGTTCTCGCCCTTGTAGGCGCGGACGGCCAGCGCGCTGACCTCCTCCATCGCCTGCTCGACCTGCCGTTCCAAGGGCTTGATCTGCTTGGCGAGGGCGTCTGCCTGCCTGCGCTTGGCGGCCAGGTCCTGGCGGGTGGCGTTGTGCCGTTCGATGATCGGTTCGAGCTTGTTCCAGTCCTCGTCGATCTGGCGCTCGATCTCGGCGACCGTCGGTTCGGCGTGGGCCGCCGTGGCGCCGCCGGTCAGGACGACGGCGAACGCGGCCAGGGCGGCGAGGGCGGTGGTGCAGCGGTACCAGCGTGGGCGCGGCGCAGCCGTCGTCGGGCCGGCGGGTGCCGACCGTGCCGACGGTGGCCGCGGGGCATGGTGTGCCACCGGGCTCCGTACTCCTTCTTCCCGTACCGCCTACCGGGTTAGCTGACGGGTTCGGGCGGGAAGGGGACGCCCTACCGCAGGTGCTGCGGATTCACCCCGGGGTACCTGGGTCCCCGGCTCGCTCGGGAGCGACTCGGCGGTGTCGGACCGTTACCGCCCCGGATGGGCGGACTGTCGCCGGCCGACGAATGACCAGAGTAGAGACGGTCGTTATCGATCCGCAACCCATCGCGCCGTGACACACCGTATTCATGCGGGCGGTGGGAGCGCGCAACTCCGGGGGACGAAATTTTTCTTCTTCGGTAAGTGACGCATGGAAAGGTATTGACCGGAGGTGGCGCCCGGGGCGAAGGTGGCCCCACATTCGCCCGTCCGACCTGGGGGTCTGATGCACCTGTCAGCGACATCGAGGAGCAGACGCGTCCTGCTGGCCGCCGCCGTGGCGGCCGCCCTGGCGGCGACGCCGCTCACCGCCGCCGGAACCGCCGCCGCCGCGACGACGACCGACCGACAGCAGCAGTACGCCGCCGCGGCTGCGGAGTACGGCGTGCCGGAAAGCGTCCTGCTCGGAGTCTCCTACCTGCAGTCCCGCTGGGACACCAACGCCGGAACGCCGAGCACCAGCGGCGGCTTCGGACCGATGCACCTCACCGACGCGGAGTACGTCGCCGCGCTGCCCGGGGGCACCCACCACGACGAGGGCACCGAGGACCCGCGGGGCGACGACTCCCGCCCGTCCCTGGCCGAGGCGCACGAGCCGCCGGCTGCCCAGCCTCCCGCCGAAGCCTCGCTGCGGACGCTCGACGCCGCCGCCGGGCTGACCGGCGCCAGCGAGGAGGCGCTGCGCACGGACGTCACGGCCAACATCCGGGGCGGCGCGGCGCTGCTGGCCGCGTACCAGAAGGAGATCGGCGCCCCGGTCGGCGCCGACACGGACCCGGCGGCCTGGTACGGCGCGGTGGCCCGCTACTCGGGCGCGGACAGCGCCGACGCCGCGGCGGCCTTCGCCAACGAGGTGTACGCCACCATCGCCGCCGGCGACAGCCGGCTGACCGACGACGGGCAGCAGGTCACCCTCGCCGCCCGCGCGGTGCAGCCGGAACGCTCCTGGCTGGACCGGCTGGGCCTGCGCAAGGTCGCCCGGCCCGACGGGCTGGAGTGCCCCGACACGATCTCCTGCGAGTGGATCCCGGCGCCCTACGCGCAGTACGGCCCGACCGTGGGGGACTACGGCAACCACGACCTCGCCGACCGGCCGGCCCAGCAGAAGATCGAGTACATCGTCATCCACGACACCGAGGGCTACTTCGGGCCCAGCGTCAACCTGGTCAAGGACCCGAGGCGGGTGGGCTGGCACTACACCCTGCGCTCGGTGGACGGCCACATCGCCCAGCACATCAAGACCAAGAACGTCGGCTGGCACGCCGGCAACTGGTACGTGAACGCCAAGTCCATCGGCCTGGAGCACGAGGGCTTCGCGGGGCACGGCACCTGGTACACCGAGGCGATGTACCGCACCTCCGCCAAGCTGGTCCGCCACCTGGCGCTGCGGTACAACATCCCGCTGGACCGGCAGCACATCATCGGTCACGACAACGTCCCCGGCACCGTCGCCTCGACCGTGCGCGGCATGCACTGGGACCCGGGCCCGTACTGGGACTGGTCGCACTACTTCGACCTGCTCAAGGCGCCGTTCACGTCGACCGCCACGCCGCACACGGGGCTGGTCACCATCGACCCGGACTTCGCCACCAACCAGCCGCAGTTCACCGGCTGCAACCGGCAGCCGCCCGGCGTGCCGAACCCGCCCCCGCCGGCGGCTCCCTGCCCGCTGCGCGGCTCGTCCGCGGTGATCCTGCACAGCGCGCCGAGCCACGACGCGCCGCTGGTCAACGACATCGCGCTGCGACCCGACGGCACCCCGAACACCATGTACATCTCCGACCACGGCGCCCGGGCCTCCGCCGGACAGACGTACGCCCTGGCCGAGGTGCAGGGGGACTGGACCGCGATCTGGTACCTCGGCCAGAAGGCGTGGTTCCACAACCCCGCCTCGAAGCCGACCGCGAAGTGGTCCGTGGGCTTCGTGGTGACCCCGAAGGACGGCAAGGCCACCATCCCGGTGTACGGCCGGGCGTACCCGGAGCAGGCCGCCTACCCGGCCGGCGTGCCCTACCAGCCGATCTCCCCGCTCCAGTACACCCTCTCGGCCGGCCAGCGGTACGCCGTCGGCACGGTGCTCCCCGGCGAGTACTACCGGGCCGTCACGTTCGACGGGTCGTCGCCGGGTGACTGGACGGTGGTCCGCGGCGAGAACAGGTACGTGCAGATCCAGTTCGGCCACCGGGTCATGTACGTCAACCTGGACGACGTGAACGTGCTGCCGTCCGCGCTGGGCGCGCCCAACTGACCCACCGCTCGCCGGGCTGGCGCAGCCCGACTCCGAGCACGACGAGGGCCCCCGGTCGAGTCGACCGGGGGCCCTTCCGTGGGTGGTGCGGGATCAGCCGGGCCTGCGGAACCCGGCCACCGGCATCGTGTTGATGCTGGAGACGTTGACCGGCTTGCCGGCCCGGGGCGCGTGCACCATCTTCTCGTTACCGAGGTAGAGGCCGACGTGACTCAGGTCTGCCTTGAAAAAGATCAGGTCACCGGGGCGTGCCTCGGAGCGCGGGATGGCCTTGCCCTCGTTCCACTGCGCGCCGGTGAAGTGCGTCAGGTGGATCCCCGCCGCCTTGTAGGCGTACTGGGTCAGGCCCGAGCAGTCGAACGAGTTGGGGCCGGTGGCACCCCATACGTACGGGTCGCCGACCTGGGCGCACGCGGTCCTGATCGCGATCCGGGCCGCGTTGCTGACCACGCCGTTGATGGTCGGGCAGTTCTCGGTCTTGACGGTGGTCACCGGCAGTGACGCCTCGAGCTTCTTGATCTCGGCGTCGATCTCCTTCTTCTTCGCCGCCAGGTCGTTCTGCTGTTTCGTCTGCGTGGCGATCAGCGCGTCGAGCTTCTGCTTCTCCGCGTCGAACTTGTCGCGGACCTTGGTGACGCCCTCGAGCTGCTTGCGCTCCTGGGCGGCCAGCCGGTCCAGGAGAGTCAGCTGCTCGGTGAGCGTGTCCGGCTTGGCGCTGACCAGCAGCGCGCCGATCTCCTGCGACGGGCCGGAGATGTAGTAACGGGCGGCGAGGTCACCGACCCGGTCCATCGCCAGCTCGGTCTCCAACGCCAACGGCTGGATCTTCTTCTGCAGGTCCGCCGACTTCTTGCGGTTGACCTTCAGCTGCGCCCGCACCTTGTTGTACTGCTCGATGGTGGGCTCGAGCTGCTCCCACTTCTTGTCGATCGCGGCCTCGATCTCGTCGACCGAGGGCTCGGCGTACGCGGGCGCGGCGAGCACACCGACGCCGACGACCGCGGCGGCGAGGAGGGTGAGCAGACGGTGGGCGGCCCGGCGCAGGCCACCCGGACGAGCAGACCGTCCCGGTGCGTGACGATGAGGGGGCATGGTTGCCACCGGCACCGACTCCTTTTGCAACCCGACCGCCGGGCGCCTCGCACGAGGAAAGAGGGGCGAGACAGACGACCCACAGCGGCCGGTGCCCAACACTAGGGAAGGCGCCGAGCGGAATCAAGGCGACCATCGTTCACATCACGCCTGCGCAACCGTTTGCGTACCAAGGGTGTCGGCCCGGCGACCCACGATGGCGGTCAATACGTCGTCCAACGTCACCACGCCGAGCGGGCGGCGGCCGTCGCTGACCAGCACCATGTGCCGCCGCTCGCGGCGCATCGACAGCAGCAGGTCGGCGAGCGTACGGTCCGGCGGCACCACCGCCAGCGGCCGGTAGACCTCCGCCGGCACCGGGGCGCGTCGGCTCACCCCGGCGTACCCGAGGACGTCCTTGACGTGCACGAAGCCGAGCACCCGGCGGGTGGACCGCTGCACCACCGGGAAGCGGGACCGACCCGTCCGGGTGGCCAGCACCTCCAGCGAGGCGGGCGAGACGTCCTCGGCGACGGTGGTCACCGTCGACCAGGGTTGCAGGGCGTCGGCGGCGGTCCGGCTGTGCAGGGCGAGCGCGCCGGTGATCCGGGCGTGCTCCTGGGCGTCGAGCAGCCCCTCCGTACGCGCCTGCGCCACCAGCCCGGCCAGCTCCTCCGCCGTGAAGACCGTCTTCACCGCCTCGGTGGCCTCGATCCGCCACAGCCCCAGCACCCGGCGGGCCGCCCACTTCATCGCCAGCAGCAGCGGCTTGGTGGCCAGGCAGAACGCCAGCATCGCCGGCCCCAGCCAGAGCGCCGACAGCTCCGGCCCGGCCAGCGTGATGTTCTTCGGCACCATCTCGCCGACCACCGTGTGCAGGAAGACCACCACGCCGAGGGCGAGCACGAAGGCCACCGGGTGGACCGCCCGGTCGGGCAGCCCGGCGGCGTGGAACGCCGGCTCCAACAGGTGCGCCAGGGCCGGCTCGGCGATCGCGCCCAGCCCCAGCGAGCAGACGGTGATGCCGAGCTGCGCCCCGGCGATCATCAGCGGGATCTGGTTCATCGCCGACAGCGCCCAGCGGGCCCGCTTCGAGGTGGCCGCCAACGGCTCGACCACCGTGCGCCGGGACGCGATCAGCGCGAACTCACTGCCCACGAAGAACGCGTTGCCGAGCAGCAGCGCCACCGTGACCAGCAGCTCAGGCATCGTCGCCCGGCTCCTCGGGGCGAACCACCCGGACCTGCTCGATCCGGTGCCGTTCGATCTCGACGACGGTGAACTCGTAGCCGGAGTCCTCGACCGTCTCGCCAGCCACCGGAATGTGCCCCAGCCGGGCCATCAGAAACCCGGCGAGCGTCTCGTACGGCCCCTCGGAGAGCCGGAACCCGGTCTGCTCGGCCAGCTCGTCGGAACGCAGCACCCCGTCGACGAGGACGGTCCGCTCCCCGCCCGGCACGGTCAGCTCGACCGGGCCGGCGTCGTCCACCGCGTCCGGGTCGAACTCGTCGGCGATCTCGCCGACGAGTTCCTCCACCAGGTCCTCGGTGGTGACCACCCCGTCGGTCCCGCCGTACTCGTCGACGACGATGGCGAGGTCGGCGCCGGCCACCCGCAGCGCGGCAAGCACGCCGTCGAGGTCCAGGCTCTCCGGGACGTACACCGGCTCGCGGGCCACCGACCCGACCGTGGTCGAGCCTCGCCTGGCCGGCGGCACACCCAGCGCGTCGGGCACCCCGGCGACGCCGGTCACGAGGTCGAGGGTCTCCTCGTACACCGGGAAGCGGGTGCGCCCGGTCTGCCGGGACAGTGCCAGCAGCTCGGCCACCGTGGCGGTGGCGCGTAGCGCGACGACGTCCACCCGTGGGGTCATCGCCTCGGCGGCCCGCTTGTCGCCGAAGCGGATGGTCCGGCGCAGCAGCATCGCGGTGTCCGGCGGCAGCGCGCCGGCCCGTGCCGAGATGGCTGCCAGCAGGCCCAGTTCCTCCGGCGAGCGGGCGCTGGCCAGCTCCTCCTGCGGCTCCACCCCCAGCACGCGGACCAGGCGGTTCGCCGAGTCGTTGAGCGCCCTGATCAGCCAGCCGAAGGTGCGGGAGAACCCGCGCATCGGGCCGGCGGTGGCCAGCGCGGTGGGCATCGGCCGGGCCAGCGCGAGGTTCTTCGGGACCAGCTCGCCGAAGAGCATGGAGAGCAGGGTGGCCAGGGCCAGGGCGAGGAGCGGGGTGAACCGGTCGGCGGCGTCCCCGGCGACCGGCCGCAGCAGCGGGGTGAACAGCCGGGCCAGTGCCGGCTCGGCCAGGTAGCCGGTGAGCAGGGCGGTGAGGGTGATGCCGAGCTGCGCCCCGGAGAGCTGGAAGGAGAGCTCCCGCAGCGCCCGGCGTACGGTCGCGGCCCGACCCTCGCCCGAGGTCGCGCGGCGCTCGATCTCGGGCCGGTCCACGGTGACCAGGGCGAATTCGGCCGCGACGAAGAACGCGTTGCCGCCGGTCAGCAGCAAGAACCCGACCAGGGGCAGCAGCGTGGTCAGCAGCAGGCCATCGATGCTCGTCTCACCTCGGCGCGATTCTCGCACGTCGGGCGCCGGCTGGCCGAGGTTGCCGCCGTCTCTTGAACGACGACGGCGGCGGCACCGCGAGGTGCCGCCGCCGTCGGGCGTTCCAGGGGTACGCGTCAGCCGGCGACCGGCGCGGTCTCCTTGTCGCCTGCCGCCGGCTCGGGCTTCACCGAGCGGAGCAGCACGCTGGCCACGTCGACGACCTCGACCTGCTCGCCGGCGCCCTTGCCGTTCACCCCGTCGTTGAGCATCGTCGAGCAGAACGGGCAGCCGACGGCGACCGTCCGCGCCCCGGTGGACATGGCCTCCTCGACCCGGTCCACGTTGATCCGCTTGCCGATCTTCTCCTCCATCCACATCCGGGCGCCGCCGGCGCCGCAGCAGAAGGAGCGCTCGCTGTTGCGCGGCATCTCGGTGAGCTCGCCGGCGATGGCGGTCCCCAGCACCTCGCGCGGCGGGGCGAACACCCGGTTGTGCCGGCCCAGGTAGCAGGGGTCGTGGTAGGTCACGCCGCCGTCGACCGGCTGCACCGGGGTGAGCTTGCCGGTGGCGACCAGGTGTGCCAGGAGCTGGGTGTGGTGGACCACCTCGAACTCGCCGCCGAGCTGGCCGTACTCGTTGCCCAGGGTGTTGAAGCAGTGCGGGCAGGTGGCGACGATCTTGCGCTTGCTCTTTTCCCGGCCCTCGAACGCCTCGTTGAGGGTCTCGACGTTCTGCTGGGCGAGCATCTGGAAGACGAACTCGTTGCCGATCCGGCGGGCCGGGTCGCCGGAGCAGGTCTCGCCCTCGCCGAGGATCGCGAACTTGACGCCCGCCTCGTTGAGCAGCGTGGCGACCGCCCGGGTGGTCTTCTTGGCCCGGTCCTCGAACGCGCCGGCGCAGCCGACCCAGAAGAGGTACTCGAAGTCGTCGACCTCGCCGACCCGCGGCACCTCGAAGTCCAGGCCCTTGGTCCAGTCCTCGCGGGTGTTCGGCGGGGCGCCCCACGGGTTGCCCTTGTTCTCCAGGTTGCGCAGCATCACGCCGGCCTCCGACGGGAAGCTCGACTCGATGAGCACCTGGTAGCGGCGCATGTCGACGATGTGGTCGACGTGCTCGATGTCGACCGGGCACTGCTCGACGCAGGCGCCGCAGGTGGTGCAGGACCAGAGCACGTCCGGGTCGATGACCCCGCCTTCCTCGGCCGTGCCGATCAGCGGTTTGTCGCCCTCGGCCAGGGCGAGCACGTCGACGTGGGCGAGCTGCGCGGCGGTGGCCTTCTCCTCGCCGGTCAGGTCCTTGCCGCCGCCGGCCAGCAGGTACGGCGCCTTGGCGTACGCGTGGTCGCGCAGGCTCAGCACCAGCAGCTTCGGCGACAGCGGCTTGCCCGTGTTCCAGGCGGGGCACTGCGACTGGCAGCGGCCGCACTCGGTGCAGGTGCTGAAGTCCAGCAGGCCCTTCCAGCTGAACTGCTCGACCTGGGCGACGCCGAACTGGTCCTTCTCCGGGTCGGCCTCCTCGAAGTCGAGCGGCTTGCCCTGGCTCGTCATCGGGCGCAGCGCGCCGAGGCCGGAGCCGGCGCGGCCCGGGTCACGCTTGAAGAAGATGTTGAAGAAGGCGAGGAAGCGGTGCCAGGCGACGCCCATGGTGACGTTGAGCGCGATCACGATGAGCCAGGTCATGGAGATGGCGATCTTGACGAGGGCGGCGATGCTGACGCCCGCGTCCCAGTTCGGCAGCATCGCGCCCACCGCGTGGCTGAGCGGGGCGGCCCAGACCGGGTACTCGAAGTGGTCGGTGGCGACCTTGAAGCCCCGGATGACGAAGCCCATGATCAGCACCGAGAGGATCACGGCCTCGACGAAGTACCCCTGCCACATGGTGGAGCCGGTGAACCGGGAGCGACCGCCCGGCCGGGTCGGCCGGTTGCGGACCCGGATCCCGATCAGCACCAGGATGCTGACGATGCCCAGGATGCCGATCAGCTCGGTCACCGCGCCGTAGAGCGCCCAGCCGCCCACCAGGGGCAGCCCGCCGGTCGGGGAGACGACCTCGAAGTACGCCTCCAGCACCAGCAGCGACAGCACGATGAAGCCGACCATCACGAACCAGTGCGCCGCGCCCACCACGCTCCAGCGGAGCATGCGGGTGTGGCCGGCGGTCTCCGCCAGCATGGTCTTCGTGCGGGTGCCCTTGTCGCCGAACCGGGTCGGGTCCGGCTGACCCAGCCGGACGACGGCCACCATCTTCATGACCGCGCGTACCGCAAGCCACACCGCCACGGCGGTGATGGCGAACGCGAGGATCGTGGTGACGATCTGGACGCTGCCCATCGAGTTGGCCTCCCGGTCTGCTGCCTGTCGAGCGGCTCGGCGACCGGGGCCGGATCAGGGGGCGGTCGGCGAGCCGCCGCCACCGCACCCTCGACCGGACCGGTCGATGACCTCGCTCCGCTCGGTCATGCAGTGCAGCCTACGCGCAAGGTTACCCAGCGGTAACGTGAGTCATCTCGCACTCCGGCCGCGCCGCCCTGCGCACACCATAGGTGGCCCGACCCGAAACCGCCGGGCAGGGTCTCCGCCGAGTGACACGCTCACGTGCGGCACCGCCCCGGGTGGCCCCGGCGGGGCCGGATCGGGCGACTGGTCGACGGCTCGGTGCCGACCGGCCACGGCTGCACCGAGAGGTGCGCGCCGCACGGTTGCACCGAGCCGAGAGCGGCTCGGGTGGCCCGGTGCCAGCAATCGCCGGGCGGGGCCGCTCAGCGCCAGCGGGAGAGCAGGATCAGGGAGGCGACCATCGCGCCGAAGCCCACCGCGAGGTTCCAGTAACCCCACGACATGACCGGGTACTCCTGCTCGGAGAGGTAGTAGACCACCAGCCAGCCGATGCCGAAGACGATGAGGCTGACCGCCGAGATCGGCAGCCACACCGGGCTAGGCTTGCGCGTCGCCGCCGTCGCCGTCGGACGGACGTCCGTCGGCGGGGTGTACACCTTCTTCTTGCGGACCTGAGACTTGGGCACGACGCTCTCCAGAGGGGGTGACGACCTCGTCCGGCCTGACAACCGGGCGCGGGGGCGACGGTCCATGGCCAATAATGTTCGACAGCTAGCGTAGTCCCGAAGAGCCGTCCAAGCCACGAATGGGGTCAGGCCGGTGCTCGGAGTGACCGAAAAGGCGGGACTGTTCGGGTCGCCGCACCGGCCCGCCACCTCGCGGGCTGAACCAGACGACGGGGAAGGAACGCTCGGTGGAGTACACATCCGGCGCGGCATCCTGGCAGAAGGTGCTCCGGCGGGTGGTCGCCGGCCTCCTGCCACGGCGACCGCGGCAGCGCCGACCGGGCTGGTCGATCGGGGTGCCGCTGATCGCCGCCGCAGCCGGGCTGCTCTTCACCACCACGGCGACCACCGCCGGCGGCACCGCCCTACGCGAGGACCGGCGCCCCCAGCTCAACCAACTCATCGAGGACCGCCGCGCGGAGGTGGCGGCCAGCGAGCAACGCGCCGCCGGGCTGCGCGGGGAGGTCGAGGACCGCACCACGGCGTTGGCCAGCTCGGACGGCCCCATCAGGGAGCAGCAGGACCGGGCGGCCGCCAGCCGGGAGGCCGCCGGATTCACCGCGCTCAGCGGCCCCGGGGTGACGGTGGAACTCAACGACGCGCCCCGCCGCAACGACGGGACCCTGCCCGCCGGAGCCACCAACGACGACCTGGTCGTCCACCAGGGGGACGTGCAGGCCGTGGTGAATGCCCTCTGGGCGGGTGGCGCCGAGGCCATGTCCATCATGAACGTCCGCGTGCTGTCGACCAGCGCGGTACGCTGCGTCGGTAACACCCTGCTGCTGCACGGCCGGGTGTACTCCCCTCCATTCAAGATCGTAGCAATCGGCGATCCCGCTGCCCTTCAGCGGGCCCTCGCCGACTCCGAGGGAGTCCGGTTGTTCAGGGACCTGGTCGACGACTACAAGCTCGGCTACAAGGAGACCGTCTCCACCGTCGCCGTGCCGGCGTTCGAGGATTCGACAACGCTCCGGTCGGCGGCGGTGCCACGGTGACCCGCGACGACTGGCCGGAGGAGCCCGACGGCCGGCACCGCGACCACGGTGACGGCCCGACGGAGTTCCTGCCCAAGGTCAATCGTCCCGCCCCGGCCGGAGCCTGGCCGGAGCCGACGCTGCCGCCCCGCTCCCCGGCGTCGCGCCCGCACGGTCCCGGCCCGTCGGTCGGCGACGGCCGCCCGACCGGCGGCCCACCCGCCGAATGGGCGCGTGCCGTGTCCGACCCCGCCCGTTTCGCCGGGCCCGCCCGCCCCGCCGATTCCGTCCGGCCCGGCGACCCGGCGCGCCCGGGCGGCCCCGCGCGGGAGCCCGGTCGTCCCGCGAACCCCGGCCGGTTCGTCCCCGGCACCGACGAGGCCCGTACCACCGTCAACCCGGCCCGGCCCGCCGACCCGGACCGCCTCGGACCCGATCGCCCCAGCCCCGCCGACCACGGCCATGCCGGCTTCGGGCGTCCCGGCCCCGTGGACTTCGGCCCCGCCGACCACGGCCGCCCCGGCCCCGCCGACCACGGCCGCCCCGGCCCCGCCGACCACGGCCGCCCCGGCCCCGCCGACCACGGCCCTGCCGGCTTCGGCCGCCCCGGTCTCGGCGACTTCGGCCCACCCACCGGCCGCCCAGACGTCGACTCGCCGGCCCGTCCTGTGGACTTCGGCCCGCCCACCGGCGCCGCCGGCCGTGGTGCCCCCGCCCCACCACCATGGTCGGGCGCCGGCCAGCTCCGGCCGGCCGCCCCGCCGCACCCGGCGCCGCCGGCCGGCTCCGTCGGGCAGCCGGACGCCACCCGGGCGTCCGGGCAGGGCGGCGAACGGTCGCTCCGCCCGCCCGTAGACCGCGCCGCCGCCCAGGGCGACCGGCCGGCCACCGACGGGCCGACCGCCTTCATCCCGAAGAGCGGCGCGGCCGTCGGGGGGCCGTCCACCCCGGCTTCGCCGACCGTCCCCGACCGCTCGGCCGACCCCGGGGCCACCGCCGTGATACCGGCCGTCCCCGGGCGTACGCCGGCCGGCTCGGCGGCCCTGTTCGAGTCGACCGCCCTGATGGGGGCCGTGCCGCGCCCCCCGAAAACGGATGAACCCGATATCCCCGACACCGGCACCGAGCAGCCCCGGCCACGCCGGGGCGAACGCGTCGTCCAGCTCCGGCCGGAGCAGACCGGCAAGGGCTACAAGAGCGTCTACTCGGAGCTGACCCGGCCCACGCTGGGCTCCAGGCTGCGCGCCGGCATCCGGGTCACCGGCGAGGTGCTGATCACCTTCGGCATGGTGGTGCTGCTCTTCGCCGGCTACGAGGTGTGGGGCAAGTCGGCGATCGTCGACGCCCACCAGAACGACCTCAGCCAGCAGTTGGCGCAGGCGTGGGGGCCGGACGGCGACCCGACCGTGGCGCCGACGGCCAGCGCGCCCACCAAGCCGAAGCCGCCGGTGCAGGGCAAGCCGATGGCGGGGCTCTACATCCCCAAGCTGGACAAGAACTGGGTCGTGGTCGAGGGCGTCACCCAGAAGGACATCCGGTACGCGCCCGGCCACTACCCGTCCAGCGCCCTGCCGGGCCAGGTGGGCAACTTCTCCGTCGCCGGGCACCGCAACCGCGCCACCTTCTGGCGACTTGACGAGCTGAACGACGGCGACGCCATCGTGGTGGAGAGCAAGACCGACTGGTACGTCTACAAGGTGAGCCAGAGCCGGATCGTCCGGCCCACCCAGGTCGAGGTGGTGGCGCCCGTGCCGGGCAAGCCCGGGGCGAAGCCGACCAAGTCGATGCTCACCCTGACGACGTGCAACCCGAAGTTCGACAACTACCAGCGCCTGATCATCCACGCCGAGTTGGCGCGTACCCAGCCGAAGTCGGCGGGTCGCCCGGCGGAACTGGGAGGCTAGGCGGTGTACGGCTGGATCTGGCGCAAACTCCCCTTCGGGCTGCCCGGCAAGCTCGTCGGCAGCCTGCTGATCGCCAGCGCGATGGTGGCCCTGCTCTGGTACGTGGTCTTCCCCTGGGCCGAGCCCCTGCTGCCCTTCGACGACGTGCAGGTCACCCAGGAGTCCGGCGAACCCGGCGACGTCGGCGTGGTGCCCGGCGACGGGGAGGCGACGCCCGGCGACGGGCACGACCTGCCGTACGACACCGAACGGAACAACACCCCGCCCCCCTCCCCGGACGAGTGAGCCCCCTGATGCGTGTCCTGGTGATCGACAACTACGACTCGTTCGTGTTCAACCTCGTGCAGTATCTTGGCCAGCTCGGCGTGGACTGCGAGGTCCGGCGCAACGACGAGATCGAGGTCGCCGAGGTGGGCAGGGCCGGCGCGGCCGGCGTCCTGCTGTCGCCCGGTCCGGGCAGCCCCGACCGGGCCGGCATCTGCCTCGACGTGATCCGCCGGTACGCGGGCAAACTGCCGATCTTCGGCGTCTGCCTGGGGCACCAGGCGATCGGCGAGGCGTTCGGCGCCACGGTGACCCGCGCCCCCGAGCTGCTGCACGGCAAGACCTCCGAGGTCCGCCACCAGGGCGTCGGAGTGCTCGCCGGCCTGCCGGACCCGTTCACCGCCACCCGCTACCACTCGCTCGCGGTGCTGCCCGAGACGCTGCCCGAGGAGCTGGAGGTCACCGGCTGGACCGGCTCCGGGGTGGTGATGGCGATGCGCCACCGGTCGCTGCCGATCGAGGGCGTCCAGTTCCACCCGGAGTCCGTGCTCACCGAGGGCGGCCACCTGATGCTGGCGAACTGGCTCGCCGCCTGCGGCCACCCGGAGGCGCTGGAGCGGGCCCCGGAACTGGCCGCCGAGGTGGACGCGCGCCGCCGCGCCGCCTTCGCCGCTGGCTGAGCCGGCAAAACTGTCCACGCCGAGCCCGAACCCTGACGGAACCCGCGAAGGGCGTGGTCAGGCCTTCAGCGCGTCCTGCACCGCCGGGTCGGCCGGCGAGCGGACCGCGGGCGGCCGGCGTCGTACCGCGTCCCATGCCGCCTTGCCGCTGGCGAAGTAGTCCCGGACCGCCTTCCCGACGAGCAGGGCGGGCCCGCAGCCGGGACAGCGAGCGGTCACTCCCTCGGCGTCGAGGCCGAGGTGTCGGCACAGCGTGACCGCCCGGGACAGGTGGTAGGACTGGGTCACGATCAGGGCCCGCTCGATCCCGTACACGCCGCGCGCCCGGGCACAGCTGTCGTAGGTGTCCAGGCCGAACGGGTCGGCCACGACGCGACGCGGATCGACACCCAGCCGCTCGGTCAGGTAGGAGGTCATCACCGCCGGCTCGTCACCGGAGGTGCCACCCCCGTCGCCCGACACGAGGATCACCCGCGCCCGCCCGCTGTGCACCAGCTCGGCGGCGGTTTCGAGGCGGCCGGTGAGCCGGTCGCCCGGTTGGCGTCGGTCCGCCGCCACCGCGGTGCCCAGGACGATCACGACGTCGGCGGCCGGCGCGGTGGCCTCGTCGTACACGTGGCCGCGGGCGGCGACCGTCGTCCACAGCCAGGGAAGGCTGGCGAGCAGCAGCGCGGCCAGAGCGAGAACCGCCGCGCGGGTCAGGCGTCGCCGCCACCGTTCGCCCGACCCGCCGGCCCTCTCACGAGTAACGTCCGGTGGGAACCCTCGCATCCGCCCCGTTCGTCCTCTCTGTGTGCAACGCGGCCCGAACCGGGCGGGCATCCGCCCGGCCGACGGACCTGGCCGGCAACGCCCGGCCGACGGATCCCGGCGGGGCGTCACCCGCCGGGGGTCACTGCTCGGAGAGCCGGGCCGGTGGGGTGGTCGGGAACAGCGGGAAGCCGCCGCCACCGCCGGAGGGCGTGCCGCTGGGCGTGGGGCTCGGCGTGTCGGACGGCGTCGGCTCGACCTGCGGCACGCTGACCACGATGGTCACCGTCCTGCCCTCCGCGAGGTTGGTGCCCGCTCGCGGGGTCTGCGAGAGGACCCGCCCGGCCTCGGCCGCCGGCACCTCCCGGCCCTGCTCGACGTCGACGTCGTAGCCGGCGGCCTTCAGCTCGTCCTTGGCCTCCTTCTCGGTGGAGTTGACCACGTTCGGCACCCGGCCGACGTTGCCCCTGGAGACGGTGAGGGTCACGACCGTCTTCTCGGCGACCTGCTTCCCCTCCTCGGGCGACACTGTCAGGACGATGCCCTCCTGGTCGGCGCTGTCCTTCTCGACCTTCCTGACCTCGAAGCCTGCCTCCTCCAGCCGCGCCTTCGCGGTCTCGTACCTGGAGCCCGTGAGGCCCGTCGGGATGGCCTTCGTACGCGGGCCGCCGCAGACCTGGACGACGACCTCGCGGTTGGGCTCCAGGGCCGAGTTGCCGGCCGGCGACTGGTTGACCACCTGGCCCTTCTTGCAGGTGGCGTCGAAGTGCTGCTCGCCCTCCCTGGGCACCAGGTTGGCCTGCTGAATCCGGGTGAACGCCTCCTGCTGCGTCAGGCCGGTCACCGTGGGGACGGTGACCTTGTCGTCGCCCTGATTCAGCAGCGCGGCGACGAGGGCGATCACCGCCAGCACGCCCACCGCGGCGAAGGTCGCGATCAGCCAGGACGACGCCCTGCGCCGGCGCGGGTCGCCGACGCGAGCCGGGATCTGCCGGGTCTGCGGGGCGCCGGGCGGGGCCGGGTAGCCGGCACCGGCCGGGACGACCCGCGTCGTCTCGTCCTGCGGCAGCACGGGGGTGGCCAGCACCGGGCGGCCGGCGGCGGCGCGGAGCAGGTCGGCCCGCATCTCGCCGGCGCTCTGGTAGCGGTTCAGCGGGTTCTTCGACAGCGCCTTGAGCACGATCGCGTCGACGGCCGGGTTCACGTCCGGGTTGATGTCGCTCGGGGTCGGCGGGGCCTCCCGCACGTGCTGGTAGGCCACGCTGACCGGGCTGTCGCCGACGAACGGCGGGTGGCCGCAGATCAGCTCGAAGAGCACGCAGCCGGCGGCGTAGACGTCGGACCGGGCGTCGACCGCCTCCCCCCGCGCCTGCTCCGGGGAGAGGTACTGCGCCGTGCCGATCACCGCGCTGGTCTGGGTCATCGTGGTGGCCCCGCTGGCCAGCGCCCGCGCGATGCCGAAGTCCATCACCTTGACCTGGCCGGTCTGGGTAAGCATCACGTTTCCGGGCTTGATGTCCCGGTGGATGATGCCGTGCCGGTGGCTGAACTCCAGCGCCGCGCACATGTCGGCGCAGATCTCCAGCGCCCGGCGCGGCTGGAGCCGCCCCTCGACGCCGAGAACCTCCTTGAGGGTCCGCCCGTTGACGAACTCCATCACGATGAACGGCAGTGTCTCGCCGGTCGGCGCGGTCTCCTCGCCGGTGTCGTAGACGGCGACGATCGCCGGGTGGTTGAGGGATGCCGCATTCTGCGCCTCACGGCGGAACCGCATCTGGAAGGTGGCGTCCCGGGCGAGGTCGGTCCGGAGCATCTTGATCGCGACGTCCCGACCGAGCCGGAGATCGCGACCGCGGTGCACCTCGGCCATGCCGCCATAGCCGAGCAACTCGCCGACCTGGTACCTGCCACCGAGCAGGCGGGCCTGCGCTGTCATCGCGTCTGTCGTCCTTCGCTCGTCGTCTCGTCGCCGCCCGGCCGGGGCAGTTCCTGTCGACGGTACGACGTCCCGGCCGGATCGTCGCGTCCGTCGGGCCGCAGCGCGCCGGACGTCACCGTCTGCGGGAGGGCCGCGCCGGCCGCGCCGGACTGCGACTTCTCCTGCAGCTTGTAGGAAATCACGCCGGAGCAGACGAGGACCAGTGCGGCCAGGAGGATGGCGAGTAACACCATGCCCGGCCGGGACCGTCGTCCGCCCGGCTGGGGCAGCGGAGGGGCCGCCTGCCCGGCGTACGCCATCGGGCGGGCCGGCGGCACGGGCGCCGCGCCGCGCGGGTAGCCGGGCGGGGCCACGGGCGGGCGGGACACCGACGCGGCGGGCGCGACCACCGTGGGGCGGTGCGGCGCGACGGCCGGGCCGGGTGCCGCCGCGGGCGGTCGTGGCGAGTGCGCGACGGCCGGGCGAGGTGCCGCCACGGGCGGGCGCTGCGGCTGCGGGGCGGCGGTCGGCGGCCGGTGCGGGACCCGCGGGTGCGCCGCCGGTGCCGGCACCTGGGCGCGGCCGGGTGGGGCGGCGGGCGACGCCGGGACCGCGGAGATCGGCTGACCACCGCCGCGGGCCTGCTGGGAGAGCTGGGCCTTCAGCTGCCGGGCCACCCCGGCCAGCGCGGCGGCGCTGGGCCAGCGGGCCGCCGGGTCCTTCGCCAGGGCCCGCTCCACCACGGCCCGGACCTGCGGCGGGATGTCGGCGGGCAGCGGGCGGGGGGCCTCCCGGACGTGCCGCATGGCGATCTCGAGAGGATTGTCGCCCTCGAACGGCCGCCGGCCGGCCAGGCACTGGTACGCGACCACGCCGAGCGCGTAGACGTCGGACGCGGACGTGGCGACGCCGCCGGTGGCCTGCTCGGGGGAGATGTACGAGGCGGTGCCGAGCACGGAGCCGGCCGCGGTGAGCTGGGCGACCAGATCCGACCGGGCGATGCCGAAGTCGGTGAGCACCAGGGTGCCGTTGGGCCGGACCAGCAGGTTGCCCGGCTTCACGTCCCGGTGCACGATGCCCTTCACGTGCGCCGCGTGCAGCGCGTCGGCCGCCTGGGCGACCAGCGCCATCGTGCGGGCCGGGGTGAGCCGGCCCACCCGGGCCAGGGTTGCCGACAGCGCGTCGCCCTCGACGTACTCCATGATCAGGAAGGCGATCTGCTGGTCGTTGCCGAAGTCGTAGACGTCGACTACGCCGGGGTGGTTGATCGTCGCCATGGTGCGGGCCTCGCCGCGGAACCGCTCGGCGAAGTCGGGGTCGTCGAGCAGCGCCGGGAGCAGGCTCTTGACGGCGACCGTCCGGCCGAGCACCTGGTCGGTGCCGCGCCAGACGTCGCCCATGCCACCGCTGGCGATCCGCTCGTCGAGGCGGTAGCGGTTGCCGAGCTGCACCCCGGGGCTGAGCATGTCAGCGGCCTCCGGGATCGGCGATGGCGGCACGCATGATCTGCCCGGCGATCCGGGCCGCCTCGGCGCTGCCGCCCGGGCCGGCCTGCTCCAGCATGACGCAGACCGCCGAGACCGGGTTCCCGTTCTTGTCGAGCGCGAAGCCGATGAACCAGCCGTGGTCCGGCCGGTCGGGCGCGGACTGCGCGGTGCCGGTCTTGCCGCCGACCGTGTAGCCGTTGATCCGCGCGTTCTCGCCGGTGCCGTTCTCGACGACGCTGACCATCATTTCCCGCAGGTCGCCGGCGACCTGGCCGCTGACCGGCTGGCGCAGCTCGCGCGGATTGGCGGTGTAGTAGCTGGTGGTGCGGTCCGGGCCGAGGAGCTGGCGGACCAGGTACGGCCGCATCTGGCTGCCGCCGTTGGCGACCGAGGCGGCGATCAGGGCACCCTGCAGCGGAGTCATCCGGACGTCGCGCTGGCCGATGGAGGACTGGGCGAGCGCGGCGGGGTCGTCGCCGCCGTCGGCGTTCTCCATGCTGCCGGTGCGGCTGGCCGCCACCGGGTGGCCGCCCTCCCCGAGGTGGCCGACGGTGAGGTCCTCCTGCTCGAAGCCGAACTGCCGGGCCTTCTCCTTGATCTTGTCCGCGCCGAGCCGGACGCCGAGCTGCGCGAAGCCCGTGTTGCACGACTCGGTGACCGCGTTCATCAGGGTGACCTCGTCCTCGGGGCAGATCGACGCCGCCGCGTTGCGGATCGGCGTGCCCGAGGTCGGCGGGGTGTAGCTGGAACCGGCCGGGATCCTGGTGTCCTGCCCGATGCCGTTCTCCAGCGCCGCGGCGGCCACCACGATCTTGAAGGTGGAACCCGGGGGCAGCACCTCGCCGATGGCCCGGTTCTTCAGCGGGCCGTTCGGGTTCTGCTCCAGCGCGTTGTGCGCGGCCGCCGCCTCGTTGGTGTTGTGGCCGGTCAGCGGGTTCGGGTCGAAGCTGGGCATGGAGACCAGCGCCTGCACCGCCCCGGTACGCGGGTCGATGGCGATCGCCGCGCCCTTCGGGACGTCGTTGCGGTTGTTGCGCAACTGCTCGTACGCGACGTCCTGGGCCCGCTTGGAGAGGGTGAGCAGCACGTTGCCGCCACCGGTCTTGTCGCCGGTGAACATGTCCTTGAACCGGTCGATGAAGAGCTGGTCGCTGGTGCCGGCCAGGAAGTCGTTCTCGAACTTCTCGATGCCGGTGTCGGCCAGGTTGACCGGCTTGTAGCCGAGCACGTGCGCGTACTTGGCGCCGCCCGGGTAGGTGCGCTGGTACTTCAGCTCACCGCTGGTCTCCTTGCTGGTGGCGAGGGCCGTGCCGCCGGCCTCGATGTTGCCGCGCTTGCGCTCGTACTCGGCGACCTGGACCCGGCCGTTGTAGTCGCTGGTGCGGTATTCGTCGGCCTTGTAGGCCTGGATCCAGTTCAGGTTGGCGAAGAGCAACCCGAAGAGGACCATCACGACGACGCCCACGCGGCGCAGGGGTGCGTTCACGGCCTGATCACCTCCGTGGGGGCACCGTGCAGCTGCTCCGGCGGGCCGCCGGACGGTCGGGCCGCCTTGCCGCCCCCGCCGGCGACGGGGCGGCGGGCCCCGTCGGAGACGCGGAGCAGGACCGCGATGAGCAGCCAGTTGGCCATCAGCGAGGAGCCACCGGCGGAGAGGAACGGGGTGGTCTGGCCGGTCAGCGGGATGAGCTTGCTGATCCCGCCGACGATCACGAAGACCTGGAGCCCGAGCGTGAACGCCAGGCCGCCGGCCAGCAGCTTGCCGAACGAGTCGCGGACCGCCAGCGCCGCCCGCAGCCCCCGCTCGACGATGAGCAGGTAGACGACGAGCAGCGCGGAGAGGCCGAACAGCCCGATCTCCTCGCCGAGGCCGGCGAAGATGAAGTCGTTCTGCACCTCGGGCAGCAGGCCGGGCTGGCCGCCGCCCGGGCCGGCACCGAACAACCCGCCGGTGCCGAGCGCGAGCAGACCCTGCACCAGTTGGTAGCCGTCCTCGTAGGGGTCGGCGAACGGGTCCAGCCAGATCTGCGCCCGCAGGTAGAAGTTGGCGAACGGCCCGCCGACGATGTCGCCGAGGACGTACGCCAGGTAGGCGCCGCCGAAGAAGAGCACCAGGCCGATGAGCAGCCAACTGACCCGTTCGGTGGCGATGTAGAGCGTCACCACGAACATGCCGAAGTAGAGCAGCGACGTGCCGAGGTCCTTCTCGAAGACGAGGACCAGGAGGCTGATCAGCCAGACCACGACCACCGGGCCGAGGTCCCGCCCGCGGGGGAAGTCGATGCCGAGGAACCGGCGGCTGGCCAGCGAGAGCACCTCGCGCTTGCGCACCAGGTAGTAGGCGAAGAAGACCAGCAGCGCCAGCTTGGCGAACTCGCCGGGCTGGATCGAGAAGCCGCCGACCCGGACCCACAGCTTGGCGCCGTTGATCTCGGAGAAGCGGCTGGGCAGCACCGCCGGGATCATCACCAGCACGATGCCGGCCAACCCCAGGGTGTACGCGTAGCGGGAGACCGACCGGTGGTCGCGCATGAGGGCGAGCAGCCCGGCGGCCAGGATGACCGAGGCGAGCGTCCAGGCGAGCTGCCGGCCACCCGTGCCGGCGAAGATGGCCAGGTCCGCCCGCTCGGCCGGGGCGGCGTTGCCCAGGTCGAGCCGGCGCAGGAAGCCCACCCCGATGCCGTTGAGCAGCGCGACCGCCGGCAGCAGGGCGGGGTCGGCGAAGGGCGCCAGGAACCGGATCACCAGGTGCAGACCGAGGAAGACCGCGGTGAGCGCGGCGGCCGGCATCCAGAAGTCGGCGGTGACGGTGTCGAGCACCTTCGCCTCGACCATCGCCCCGTACGCGGCCACCAGCACCATGGCCAGCAGCAGCAGCGACAGCTCGGCGTTACGCCGGGACCGGGCCAGGCGCACGCCGGGCTGCTCGCCCGTGGTGGCGGGCGAGGGTGCCGGGGTGGCCGCTGCGGTCACGGATCGTCCTCGGATTCGAAGCCCGACACTCACTCCGGCGACCGGCAGGTGGCCGGGTCGAGCGTCGGCGAGACGGTGTCGGAGGGCAGGGCGTCGGGTGTGGTGGTCGGCGAGGCCGACGTGGTCGGACGGCCGCTGGCGGCCGGGCTCGCGCTGGCCGACGGCGGCGGGGTCGCCGGGCCGGCGGTCGGCGTCGGTGTCGTGGTGGCAGCCACCGCGCTCGGGCTGGGCGGGCAGATCGGCTTCAGGTTCGGGTTCGTCGGGCTGTCGCTGGTCAGCTCGGCCAGCCGACGCTCGGCGTCCGGCTCGCTCTTGGCCGGGATGCCCTGCTTCACCTGCTCCTGGGCGGCCAGGGTCAGGTCGTCCAGGTCGGCCGGGCTGGTGGAGTGCACGGTGGAGAGGTCCATCCCGGCGATCTCACCCTGGATGCCCCGGAACACCGCGACCTGGCCCTCCTCGGTCGCCCCGACGTAGTACTGCCGCTGGGTGTAGCTCCAGCCGCCGAAGACGGCCCCGCCGAGCAGCACCAGCAGCGCCAGCGTCGTCGCGGCGGCGCGCACGGGCCGGCGTTTCGGGCGTTCTGGCTCGTCGTCGCCGGCCGCGGGCTCCTCGGGGGCGGGGGGACGGGGGGCGGAGAGCGCCGACGCGCGGGCCGCCGGGGTGGAGACGTCGGCGGAGGTCGCCATGCCCCGGTCCCGGGCCGCGGCGCCGCCGACGATCGGGCTCGCCTCGACGATGTCCTGGTCGGTGGCGTCCGCGATGATCACCGTGATGTTGTCCGGCCCGCCGCCGCGCAGGGCGAGCTGCACCAACCGCTCCACGCACTGCTGGGGGTCGGTGTACTCGCGCATGGTCTCGGCGATCGTGTCGGCGCTGACCACGCCCGAGAGGCCGTCGCTGCAGATCAGGTAGCGGTCGCCCGGCAGCACCTGGCGGACGCTGTATTCCGGGTCGATGTCGCGGCCGTCCAGCGCGCGGGTGAGCAGCGACCGCTGCGGGTGGCTGCTCGCCTCCTCGGCGCTGATCCGGCCCTCGTCGACGAGCATCTGGACGTACGTGTCGTCCTTGGTGATCTGCGCGAACTCGCCGTTGCGCAGGAGGTAGGCCCGCGAGTCGCCGATGTGGACCATGCCCAGCTTGCTGCCGGAGAAGAGGGTGGCGGTGAGCGTGGTGCCCATCCCCTCCAGCTGGGGGTTGGCGTCCACGGTGTCGCGGAGCTGCTGGTTGGCGGTGCCCACGGCCGAACGCAGCGCGTCGACGAGGGCGTCACCCGGGACGTCCTCGTCGAGCGGCGCCATGGCACCGATGACGATGTTGCTGGCGACGTCACCGGCGGCCATGCCGCCCATGCCGTCGGCGACGGCGAGTAGCCGCGGTCCGGCGTAGACGGAATCCTGGTTACCGTCTCGGATCAGACCGCGGTCGCTGTGGGCCGCATAGCGCAGGGTCAGAGTCATGGCCGTAATTCGAGAGAAGTGCGGCCGATCCGGATCGGCACGCCGAGGGGGACGGGGGTTGGTCCGGTGACCTTAGCGCGATCCAGGTAGGTGCCGTTAGTCGAGCCGAGATCCTCGACGAACCACTGCCCGTCGCGTGGCACCAGCCGGGCGTGCCGCGCCGAGGCGTAATCGTCGGTGATGACGAGGGTGGAATCCTCGGCCCGGCCGATGGTGATCTGCGCTTCACCAAGGGTGATCCGCGTGCCCGCCAGTTGACCGGCGGTGACCACGAGCTGGTGCGCCGCCCTGCCCCGCTTCGCCTTCGCCGGTTTCGCCGCCTGCCCGAGCGAGGCCCCGACCGCCCGTGGGGCGGCCACCAGCCGGCCCGACCGGGCCCCCGCGAACAGGTCCCGGCGGATCACGCCGACCACCGTGAACACGAAGATCCACAGCAGGATGAGGAACCCGAACCGGGCGACGGTGATGACGAGTTCCGGCAAGGCGGATCAGCCGTCCACGCGGAAGGTCAGCGTCGTGGTGCCGAGCTGGATCATGTCGCCGGGGTTGAGCGCGACGGCGGAGACCCGCTGGCCGTTGACCATCGTGCCGTTGGTCGACCCCAGGTCGGTCAGCACGACCTGACCGCCGTCGAAGTCCAGCCGGGCGTGTCGCCGCGAGATGCCGACGTCGGGCAGGCGCAGGTTGGCCTGGTCGCCGCGGCCGATCACGGTCGAGCCCATCTGGAGGGGATAGGTGCGCCCGTCGCCGGAGACCAGCCGCACGTTGCGGCTGCCGCCGTGGCCGGGCGGGGGGCCGTAGCCGCCGCCCTGGTCGTACGCCGGGTAGGCGGGCGGGCCGGCGTCGTAGCCGGGCGCGGAGACCGGGGCGACCTCGCCGCCGGTGTAAACCTCGGCGGTGACCCGGAACATGCCCGTGTCCAGCCCCTCGCCGCGTTCGATCTCGACGATCACGTCGCCGTAGACCGTCCAGGCCTGCTCGCCGATGAACTCCGCCTGAGACTGGGCCAGTTCCTGGGCCAGCGCGGCAGCGTACGGCGCCAGCCGACTGTGGTCGTAGGGCGAGAGATCGATCACGTAGCGGTTGGGCACCAGGGTGCGCCCACCGGCCAGGATCGCCTTGTGCGCCTCGGCCTCCCGCTGCATGGCGTTGAGGATCTCCACGGGGTGGACCACCCCTTTGAAGACCTTGGCGAAGGCTCCTTCGACCAGGCCTTCCAGACGCTTCTCGAAGCGTTGCAGCACGCTCACCGGCTCCTCCTCGGGTCCCGAGGACATGATGGTATCCGGCCGGAGCGTCCGCAGCTCACACGCCGCTCGGCCGGCTGGCGGCGGCCCGTTCGATGGGGCCGTTGTCGTCGTGCTAGTCTTTCGTCCGCCGAGAACGGTACCGCCTCGACGGACGGTAACCGATCGACGCAACGATCACGGACCACGTAGAATGTCCGGGGCCCGCTGGAGACAGCAGGACCGGCACAGACTACAGTGTTCGAGGTCAGGCCACGGGGAAGTGGCGGAATGGCAGACGCGCACGGTTCAGGTCCGTGTGCCCGAAAGGGCGTGGGGGTTCAACTCCCCCCTTCCCCACCAACACGCGAGGGCTCCGCAGCGATGCGGGGCCCTCGCGGCGTATCGGGGCCGTGCCGTACGTCACGCTATGCTCCGATGGATTCTGCCTCCGAGGACCAGGAGTGGCGTGTGAGTGTCGCATTCGTGACCGGGTCGGGCGGGCTGATCGGCTCCGAGGCGGTCCGGCACTTCGCCGGCCTCGGTCTCGACGTCGTCGGCATCGACAACGACATGCGGCAGGAGTTCTTCGGCGAGGAGGCTTCGACCGCCTGGAACGTGCGGCGCCTGACCGACGAGCTGGGGAGCGCGTACTCGCACCACAGCATCGACATCCGGGACCGGGCCGCGCTGGGCAAGCTCTTCAAGCGGTACGCGGGCGCCGTCGCCGTGGTGATCCACACCGCCGCCCAGCCGTCGCACGACTGGGCCGTGCGCGACCCGTTCACCGACTTCGACGTCAACGCCGCCGGCACGCTCAACATCCTGCAGAACGTGCGCGAGCACTGCATCGGGGCGCCGGTGATCCACTGCTCCACCAACAAGGTCTACGGCGACCGGCCGAACAGCCTGCCCCTGGTCGAGCTGGAGACCCGGTGGGAGATCGAGCCGGGCCACCCGTACGAGCAGGGCATCCGCGAGGACATGTCCATCGACGGCTGCCTGCACTCGATCTTCGGCGCCTCGAAGGTCGCGGCCGACGTCATGGTGCAGGAGTACGGCCGCTACTTCGACATGCGGACGGCCTGCTTCCGGGGCGGGACGCTGACCGGGCCGGCGCACTCGGCCACCGAGCTGCACGGCTTCCTCGGGTACGTGATGCGCGCCAACATGGAGCGCCGGACGTACAAGATCTTCGGCTACCAGGGCAAGCAGGTGCGGGACGCGATCCACAGCTCGGACGTGGTCTCCGCGTTCGAGGCGTTCTTCCGCAACCCGCGCTCGGCGGCGGTCTACAACCTCGGCGGCGGCCGGCACTCCAACACCTCCAACCGGGAGGCGTTCGCGCTGGCCGAGCAGATCACCGGCCAGGAGATGGTCACCGAGTACGTCGAGGCCAACCGGATCGGCGACCACAAGTGGTGGATCGGCTCGAACGAGGCGTTCCAGGCCGACTACCCGGAGTGGAAGCAGGTCTACGACGTCCCCATGATCATGCGCGAGATCTACGAGGCCAACGTGGACAAGTGGGTGCCGGCAGCATGACCGCCAGGGGCAAGCGGAACGTCCTCGGCGTCCTGGTCGACGCCACCGACTACGCCGCGGCGACCGAGCAGGTGGTGGCGGCCGCGCAGGAGCGCCGCCCGCTGGCGCTGACGGCGCTAGCCGTGCACGGGGTGATGACCGGGGTGCTGGACCCGGCGCACAACGCCCGGCTGAACTCCTTCGACGTGGTCACCCCCGACGGCCAGCCGGTGCGCTGGGCGCTCAACCTGCTGCACGGCGCCGGGCTCACCGACCGGGTCTACGGGCCCACGCTCACCCTGCACGTGCTCTCCCGGTTCGCCGACGAGGGCCTCCCGGTCTACCTCTACGGCTCGACGGAGGAGACCCTGGCGAAGCTGATCCCGGCGCTCGAGCGGATGTTCCCGGCCCTCAAGATCGCCGGCGTGGAGCCGTCCAAGTTCCGGGCGGTGCAGCCGGGCGAGGACGTCGAGATCGCCGACCGGATCAAGGCCAGCGGGGCCCGGCTCGTCCTGGTCGGGCTGGGCTGCCCGCGCCAGGAGGTCTTCGCGTACGCCATGCGGCCGCTGCTGGACATGCCGCTGATGGCGGTCGGGGCGGCCTTCGACTACCACGCCGGGCTGCTGCGCCAGCCGCCGCCGTGGATGCAGCGGGCCGGCCTGGAGTGGTTCTGGCGCCTCGGCCTGGAGCCGAAGCGGCTGTGGCGCCGGTACGTGATCCTCAACCCGGCCTACCTGGCCCGGCTCGCCGGGCAGAAGACCGGCCTGTGGAAGGCGGTCCCGCCGGCCCCGGCCGCCGAGCGGCCGTCCACCTTCGCCGTCTGACCCGGACCGACAGGCGTTAGGAAGGGCCCCTTCCTATGCATCAGGCGATAGGAAGGGGCCCTTCCTTGCACTCAGTTAGAGGGTCAGGGTCCAGGTGTTGATGTAGCCGCTGTCGCCGTAGTAGACGTCCCGCACCCGCAGCTGCCAGGTGCCGTTCGCCGCCTCGCTCGACAGGTTCGCCGTGTAGGTGGTGTTGATGTTGGCCGCGCCGTCCCAGATGTTGTTGCTCTTCAGCCGGTAGGACGAGCCGTCCGGAGCGACCAGGTCGACGACGAGGTCACCGCGGTAGGTGTGCACGATGTTCACCGCGACGGTCGAGGCCGACGAGGCGTTGCGGGCGCACCCGGAGATCGGGATCGAGCTGCTCACCGTGGCACCGGTGTCCGGGATCGCGACGTCGGTGCCGTTGGTGCCGGAGCAGCCGCCGCCGGTGCCGGTCACGGTCAGCGAGTAGGTGGCGCTCTTGCTGCCGGAGGCCGCCGTGCCCGTCACCGTCACGGTGTAGGTGCCGGGCGCCGTGCTCGCCGAGGTGCTGATGGTGAGCGTCGAGGAACCGCCCGAGGTGACGGTGGCCGGGCTGAACGAGGCGGTCGCCCCGGACGGCAGCCCGCTCGCGGAGAGGCTCACCGACTGGGCCGAGCCGTTGGTGGTGGCGGTGGCCACCGTGGCGGTCACCGAGCCGCCCGGCGCGGTCGAGCCGGAGGTCGGCGAGACCGAGACGGAGAAGTCGTTGGTCGGCGGCGGGGTGTCGTCGTTGACGACGTAGAGCAGCTTGTTCGGCGAGCCGGTGCCCGGGTTGCCCACCACGTTGTTGGTGGCGTTGTTCACCAGGTAGTCGCGGACCTGCTGCGGCGTCCAGGACGGGTTGGCGCTGGCCACCAGGGCCGCCGCGCCGACCACGTGCGGCGTCGCCATCGAGGTGCCGCTGATCGTGTTGGTGGCGGAGTCGCTGGTGTACCACGCCGACGTGATCGACGAGCCGGGCGCGAAGATGTCCAGGCAGGTGCCGATGTTGGAGAACGAGGACCGGGCGTCCGTGTTGGTCGTCGAGCCGACGGTGATGCCCTCGGCGGTCCGGGCGGGCGAGGTGTTGCAGGCGTTCCCGCCGGAGTCGTTGCCGGCCGCCAGGCCGTAGCTCACGCCCGAGTTGATGGAGTTCCGTACGGCGGTGTCGAGCGTGCTGTTCGCGCCGCCGCCGAGGCTCATGTTGGCCACGGCCGGCTTGACCGCGTTCTGGGTCACCCAGTCGACACCGGCGATGACGCCGGCGTTCGTGCCGCTGCCCTGGCAGTTGAGCACCCGGACGCCGACCAGCTGGACGCCCTTCGCCACGCCGTACGCCGAGCCGCCGACGGTGCCGGCGACGTGCGTGCCGTGCCCGTTGCAGTCGTCGGCCGAGCCCCCGTCGACGGCGTCGAAGCCGGAGGTGGCCCGGCCGCCGAAGTCGCTGTGGCTGAACCGGATGCCGGTGTCGATGATGTAGGCGTGCACGTTGCTCGCCGTGTTCGGGTACGTGTAGGAGTTGTCCAGCGGCAGTGCCCGCTGGTCGATCCGGTCCAGGCCCCAGGACGGCGGGTTGGTCTGGGTGCCGGCGATCGACACGGTGTGGTTCTGCTCGACGTACGCCACGGCGGGGTCCGCGGCGATCCGGGCGGCGGCCCCGGCGCCAACCCGGACCTCGAAGCCGCGCAGCGCGGCGCCGTAGGTGCGGGCCACCGTGCCGCCGTGCCGGCCGACCAGCCGTTGCGCGGTGTCACCGACGGTGGCGCGGGCGACCGCGGTGTCCTTGAAGACGACGATGTAGCTGTCGGCCACGGCGGTGGCGCCACCTGCGGCCCGGATCGTGCCGACCGGCTCGGCGGCCATGGCGGGCGTGGCGGTGGCCACCATGGCCATGGTGGCCACCCCGACGAGTAGGGACCTACGTGGAAGACCCATCTTCTACCTCCCTCCGACCGGCACCCGATCATCGACGTCCGTGGCGATAATCGATGAGTGCCGATCGAGCTGAGGGTAGAGCGGCGTCATCGGGATACAAACATGTCGGCTTCCCTATAACACCGGGAGGATGCCCCCTACGGGACGCCGTTACGGGAGGAACGGGGGCCGGCCCCGGATTCGGGCGCGTCGGGAACGGGCAATGCTCTCCGTCATGGAGAGTCACCTCACCGTGCTGGCGCCGCTGGCCGCCGTCTGGCTCGCTGCCGGCTGGCTGGCGGACGGGATGCCCCGGCTGGACCGCGCCCGCGCCCTGCACCGGCGTACGGGATGGGTGCTCGCCCTGACCCTGACCGGCCTGGGCCTGACGGCCGCCGTGCTGGTTGCCGGGCTCTCCAGCGCCGGCGCGGCCCCGGCGGACCGGGCCGCCGCCGGCCTCACCCTCGCCGCCGCGCCCGCGCTCGTCGTCGCGGCCTGCACCGTGCGCCGGGTGCGCCGGCTGCGGGCGGGCGCGGGGGCGTTCGCCGCGGCGCCCGGGACCCCGGCCCCGCACGGCCTCCGGGCCGCCGCGGCGCACCCGCTGGTCGGGCTTCCGTTGCAGGTCACGGGCCTGGCGATCCTGCCCGCGGTGGCGGCGGCGAGCGCCCCGGAACCGCTGTTCGGGCCCGGGGTGACCGGGCCGGCGATCACCGTCGGGGTGCTGGCGGTCGCCGCCATCGGCGTACGCCACGCGCTGCGGCACAGCCGCCTCGCCGAGCGGGCCGCGCCGCCCCGGCCGGCGTCACCGCGAGCGGCCGGGGCCCTGCACGTATAGCAGTTCCAGGATCGCCCGGGTCGCCTCGAACCAGCGGTCGAGCCATCCGGGCGGCGGGACGCTGCCCTTCGGCGGCAGCTCCATCAGCAGCCCGCGGAGCAGCGGGTGGTCGGCCAGCGACTCGGCCGGCTCCATCGACCAGCCGCCCGGCGGGAACGACGGCTCGGTCAACGGGTTCGGATCCAGCGACGGCAGGGAGAGCGGCCCCGCCTGCTCCGGCGCGGCCGTCGTGGCCTCCCGGCCACCGACCTCCGTGTCGGTCGACACCACCTCGGTCAGGACGGTGTCCCGGCGCGCCCCGCGGTACTTGCCCCCGAAGCGCTCCGGCTTGCCCGGCCCGTTGGTGAGGTTGTCTGACCCGATCGTCGTCATCCGTCTCGCCTGCCTCGTTCGGTTGCGATTCGTGCGGCGGGTTGTCGACCAGCGCCGTATCGAGGGGTACAACGACACGGGCCCGATGTGGCGACGGGATGGCCGGGCTTCTTCGCGTCGGGACCGGACGCGGGCACGGCTGTGTCCCCGCCCGGCTGCCCGCCGGACGGGGACACCGCCTCACCTCCCGGTCGCGTCAGTCCCGGCCGAAGCCGCCGCCCCTGGCGCCGGCGACGAAGGCGTGCCAGTCGCCCGGGGCGAAGACCAGGGCCGGACCCGTCTTGTCCTTCGAGTCCCGCACGCCGACCGCCCCCGTCACGTACGCCACCTCCACGCAGTTGTCACAGTTCGGCCCGCTCTTCGAGCTCTTGAACCACGCTGCCTGCGTCAGGTCCACGGGGAACCCCTTGGTCGCCATTTCCACAACGGCTCCTCTGCCAGTTTCGCGATGTGTGCGATGGACTCCTCCGGACGAATGGCCGCCGCTCGGACGTGATCGAAGATGAAGCTGTACTTCTGCAGTTCGTCGCTCTTCTCCAGGAAGAGCCCACCCGTGGCGTTCTCCGCGTACACGACATCCGGATCACCGGGCTCGGGGAAGCTGAGGATCGTGAAGGTCCCGTCCATGCCGGCGTGCGCCCCCACCTCGAACGGCAGGATCTGCAGCGTCACGTTCGGCAGTTCCGCCACCTCGACCAGCCGGTTGAGCTGGTCACGCATGACCGCGTCCCCACCCACCGGACGGCTCACCACCGCCTCATCGAGCACCACCCACAGATCGACCGGATCATCCTGTGTCAGCAACGACTGACGGCCGAGCCGGACACGGACACGTTGTGCGACCTGGTCAGGGGTGAAGTCCGGCCGCGCGGCGCGGATCATCGCGCTCGCGTACGCCTCGGTCTCCAGCAGGCCGGGCACCACCTGCTGCTCGTACGCGCGGATCGAGCTGGCCGCGGCCTCCAGGCCGACGTACGCGCCGACCAGCACCGTGCTGTACGGGTGCCACCAGCCCTTCTGCCGCGCCTCCCGGGCGATCTGCACCAACTCGTCGCTCTCGCCGCCCACCACCCCGTAGATCCGGAGCATGTCCCGCACGTCGCGCGGCGTCGCCGTGGTGTGACCGGTCTCGATCCGCGAGATCTTCGACGCCGAGCACTCCAGCTGCTCGGCGACGACCTCGATGGTGATCCCGGCCGCCTCCCGCTGCCGCCGCAGTTCCGCGCCGAGGCGGCGGCGCCGGATGGTCGGGCTGCGCCGCTCGCTCACGGCCTCACCACCCCGTCCGCTGGTCGGGACCACCGGCTGTCGGCCCTCACCGGCCCACCTCCGCGTCGCGCGCGCCGCTGCCGTCGCCCGCCGGGGGCGCGACCGTCGAACGGCGGGCGTCGTTCGCGGCAAGGGGGTGGTGCCGGTCATCGGCCGGCCGCGACGGGCGAAACCGGACCCCAGTGTGCCGCCGATACGTGAACGGCATCAAGCGCCGCCTGCGCGCGCCGCTCGCGTATCGGCAAAAGTCGACGTGCAACTTGCATGAAGCACGTCGCTGATGCACTCTGTCCGTATGGCACGGGTTACTCACCGTCTCCGTCCGCTCCCCCGCCGTGGTGACCCCACGGGCTCCGGGACGCGCGCCGGTGGGGCCGCCCGGCCTTCGACAACCAGACCTGCCCCGGGTTGATGACCCCGCCGCTGCACGCCAGTTGGCTGTGGCGGCGGGAGCGGTACCCGGAGTAGCCGGGTGATGGTCGGGTGGCGGTTCGCCACCAGCGGGTACGGCCCGACCACCACCGCCCGCACCACCGGTCCACGAGGACACGACCCCGTGACCGGCCACCGAGACGTCCCCCGACCCGCTCCCGCCGGCCCGTCCGCCGGCCGACCCTTCCCAGGAGCCCATGTGCTTCCCCGCTCCGGTGACGTACTGCACGTGACTCGCGCGGCGAGTGTCCAGTTCCTCAGGCCCATCATGTTCCGGGTCATCCGGGTGCTCGACTGGCCGACCTACGACGGCTGGATCTGGCTCGACGGCTACGAGTTGAACGCTTCGGGGGACGCGGTCAACCGGCGGTCGATCTTCGTCCAGCGGGAGGGTCTGCGCCAACTGCAAGCGGCTCCCGAGCCCCGTACGCACGCCGTGCGGGCACCGCGCCGGCCCGTCGCCCGCACCCCGCTCCGGGTGGGCTGAGCTCCGCGATCGGCAGCCGGGGGGCGTGCCCCGCCATAGAATGAGGTACGCCCACCCCGGCAGGTTCCACCCCGCGCGTCCAGGACCCCGAACCTGGGATGGCCATGGTCAATCAGTCCGCCGCGCGGCGGCACCACCGCTCCCGCATCGCCTACGCCTTCGGAATCCTGGCGCTGATCGGCGCCGCCACGACACTGGTGGTCGTGGTCCGCGACCCCGCCCTGTCGTCCACCACCCGGCTGACCACCCCGGTCCCCGCACCGGAGATCACCGTGGCCGACGACGACCCGTCGGACGGCGACGACGGGCAGGACGCCTTCGACGCCCCGTACTCCCCGGACGAAGCAGGCGCACTCGGCGCCGCCGACGAGCCCGGGACCGGCGTGCCGGCCGGATCGTCGGACGGCACCGACGCCGAGGCCGCCCGACAGTCGCCGGACGACGTCCACCGTTCCCTCTTCTGGTCCGGGGTCTTCGGTCTGGCCATCTCGCTGGCCGGTCTCGGCCTGGTCGGAACCAGACGCCGGATGTGGTGACCCGGCCCGGCCGCCGCTCGTTCGTGCACCATCCGGAGCGGTGACCTTCCCGGGCAGCCCGGTCAGCGGCGGCTCACCTGGTGGCGGTCGGCCCGGCCGTCGTCGGCGTGGGTTCGCCGCCGGACGGCGACGGCGCGCCACGGGACACCACCAGGGTGACCTCCTCCCCGTCCGGGACGAGTTCCCCGGCCTCCGGTTCGGTGCGGATCACGGTGCCCTCGGGGCGGTCGGACTCCCGGTACTCCACCCGGTGGCCCAGCCCGAGGTCGTCCAGGATCGCCTGCGCCGTCGCCAGCGGCAGGTTCACCACGGGCGGCATCGGCACCTGCGCCGCCGAGGTGGTCGGCGGCGCGGAGGGCGAGGGGGTGGTCGGGACGGCCGAGGTCGGCGCGGGGGTCGTCGGCGACGCGCGGGTCACCGACGGGGAGGGCGACAGGCCCGGAACGGCCGGACCGTCGTCGTCCGCGGACTGGAGGACCAGCCACAATCCGAGCCCGAGCAGGCCGAGTAGCAGCAGCACGACCACCCCCCACAGGATCGGCAGCCACCAGCGCCGGCCGCCGGGCTCCTCGGCGTACCACTCGGCGGCCTCGCGGGGATCCGCCGGCCGGGGCGGCGGCACCTCCGCGCGCCCGGACCAGGCCGCCGGGCCGGACCGCTCGGGCGGCATGGCGGCCGTACGGTCCAGCGGGGCGGCGCGGTCGACGGGCATCGACCGGGTGGCGTCGCCCCCGGCGGTCGGAGGGCCCTCCGGGCCGGGCAGCCGCTGGGTGCGGTCGGCCGGCTCCGGCCCGACGGACGGGTCGCCGGACGGGGGCAGCGGGCGGGTTCGGTCGTCGCGTTCCCCGGCGGGCGGTTCCTGGCGGTCGTCGCTCATGCCGGCACTCCGCTTCGCTGCGTGCCGACATGAGACACCACCGCACCGCACCGATGATTCGCTCGCTGACGCTCGCTCATGCCGGCACTCCGCTTCGCTGCGTGCCGACATGAGACACCACCGCACCGCACCGATGATTCGCTCGCTGACGCTCGCTCATCGCACGTCCCTTCCCGACCCGGGCAGGCGTCGTGGCCCCTGACCGCCAACCTAGCGGTCCGGACGGCCATCGGCCGGGATCAGCGTGCCGGACGCTCCGTCACGGCGTCGGGGTGGCGGAGCCCGAGCCCGCCGGTGCCGCACCGCACCAGATCGACACCTGGTCGTTCCACCTGCCCGTGCTGTCGCCGGGCGGGTCCTGGCGGGTTACGGTGCCGGTCCGACCCGAACCGTACTGCGGGTAGAAGCCCTCGTCGACGAGGTCGTCCCCCGCCTCGTCGCAGTCGTCGCCCACCACGTCCGGCACCGTCGCGGCCGGGGCCGGGCCGCTCACGTAGAGCGTCACGGTGCGCCCCGGCTGCACCTGCGTCCCGACCGCCGGGGAGGCACGCTCCACCGTCCGCCCCGCGCCGCCCAGGAAGACCAGTCGCCAGCCCAACCGCCGCTCACGCAACTCGTCGCGGGCCTCGGCGAAGTCCTCCCCGACCACCTCGGGGACCGTCAGGCCGGCGGGGCGGGTCGGCGTGCTCGTCCGCGCCGGCGACGACATCGACGACCGCCCCGGCGTCGGGTGGGCGGCGCTCCGGGTGCCGGTGGGCGAAGCCGTCGCCGACGCGTCCGACGGGATGGGTGGGTCATCCTCGCCGGCCAGGAGCCAGCCACCCGTCGCGCCGACGGCGGCGAGCAGCACGACGGCCAGCCCGCCGCCGAGCAGGGTGGTCGTCCGGCCCGCCCCGGTGTCGTCCCGCGCGCCGGCGCCCCCGCCCGTGTACCCGTCCGTCATGCCGTCCACCGCCTCGATCACCGGCGACCGTACCCGCCCCCGCCAAGCCCGACGCGGTCGCGGTCACCAAGGCGGAACCGTGACGACTCGCCGCGCCGAGCACGGGACGTTACGCTCCCCGGCATGGCCAGACGGGGCTGGGGAGGATCGATCGCGATCGCGGTCGGCGTCGCTGCCGGCGCGGGCGCGGCCCAACTGGGCTTCGGCTACGGGCTGGGCATCATCAACTGGGCACCGGCGGACGCCACCGCCGGCGCGACCGCCTGGGTGGCCGGCCTGGTCTGGGCCACCTGGATCGCGGCCACCTCGACTGTCTTCGGCGCGGTGTGCGCCCAGCGGCTGCGCGACAGCGCCCCGGTGCCCGGCGGCGCCCCCGACGACGCGACGGCGGTCGAGCCCGACGCCGGGCCGGGTGACGGCCTCCTCCGGCACGTCGCGCTCGCCGTGGCCGCCGGGGTGGGCGCGCTGGTCACCGTGCTGCTGGTGGCCGTGCCGGCGCGGACGGCCGTGGCGGCGGACACCGGCTCCCCCCGGAACGTCGCCGCCACGTACGCGGCGGTCGGCGTCCTGGTCGGGGTGTCGACGGCCGTCTGGGCGCTGCGCTCGCGGGCCGCCGCCAACAACGTGATCGCCACCGTGGGCTGGCTCTGGCTGCTCGCCGTGGTCGCCGTGCTCGACGGGGTGCTGGCCGGGCGCGGGCTGACAAGCGCCCAACTCGGCATCTGGCAGTTCAGCTCCGACGACGGACGGTTCTGGATCCGGGACTACTTCTACTGGCCCGGGGCGCTGCTGTCGCTCGGCTCCGCGCTGGTGATCGGGGCCCTGGCTGCTCGGGGCAGCGCCCGGCAGCCCGACCGGCGGGTCGGGGCGGTCGCCTCGGGGGCGGCCGGTCCCCTGTTGGTCGCGATCGCGTACTTCCTGGCGGTGCCGAGGGTGACCGCGATCAGCCCGGAGCAGGTGTCGGCACACCTGATCGCCCCGTACGCGGTGATCGTCGGGGTCGGCGGTTCCGTCCTGGTCGCCGCGCTCGCCCAGCGGGCCGCCCGGCGGGCCGCTGGGCGCGGCCCGGTGACGGTGCCCCGGCAGCGCACCGGCGAGCCGTCCGGCGTGCCCGGTGACCCGGTGTCGGAGGAGCACGGCACCCCGGCCCGTGCCGACACCGGTGCCCTTCGCCCGACGTCCGACGCCCCGGAGCGGGCCGGGGAATCGGCCGCGCCGACCGGGGAACCCGCCGCGCCGGCTTCCGGGGCGGACCCGGCGGCGCCGACGTCCGACGGGCAGCCCGCCGCGTCCCCGGACCCCGACCCGGAGGATCGCGGGCCCGACGGCCGCCGTCCCCGGTCCGGCCACCGCACCCGCTGAGGAGACCTCACGGGTGCCGGGCAGCGGCGCCACCACCCGGGCTCGCCCGGCCGGGTCCCGCCCCGGCGGGTCGGTCAGTCGACCGGCCAGGTGTGCACGGGCTCGTTGCTGCGTTGCAGCTCGGCGTAGCGCTGCACCATGTGGTGCAGGGCGGCGTCCCGGTCCATGCCCCGGTGCCGCTCGGCCGCCCAGACCGCCTCGGTCTGCCAGACGGCGCCGTTGCGGCCCGTCCGGCAGCGCTGCTCGATGATGCCGAGCAGCCGGTCGCGTTCGGCCGACGCCACCCCGAACCGGTCCAGCCCGGCGGCGGCCTTGGGCAGCAGGACGTCCAGGACCAGCTTGGTCACCGGCACCTCGCCGAGGCGGGGCCAGTGCAGGACGGCGTCCATGCCGCGCCGGGCGGCGGCGTGGAAGTTCTCCTCCGCCGAGCTGAAGGTGAGCTGGCTCCAGATCGGCCGGTCCGCCTCGGCCAGCTGCCGGGCCAGGCCGAAGTAGAAGGCGGCGTTGGCCAGCATGTCGACCACGGTCGGGCCGGCTGGCAGCACCCGGTTCTCCACCCGCAGGTGCGGGCGGCCGTTCATGATGTCGTAGACCGGCCGGTTCCACCGGTAGACGGTGCCGTTGTGCAGGCGCAGCTCGCCCAGCTCCGGTACGCCGCCGCCGTGCAGCACCTCGACCGGGTCCTCGTCCTCGCAGATCGGCAGCAGCGGCGGGAAGTAGCGGACGTTCTCCTCGAACAGGTCGAAGATCGAGGTGATCCAGCGTTCCCCGAACCAGACCCGAGGGCGTACGCCCTGGGCCTTCAGCTCGTCCGGCCGGGTGTCGGTGGCCTGCTCGAACAGGGCGATCCGGGTCTCCGCCCAGAGTTGCCGGCCGTAGAGGAACGGCGAGTTTGCCCCGACGGCCACCTGCACCCCGGCGATGGCCTGGGAGGCGTTCCAGTAGTCGGCGAAGCTGTCCGGAGCGACCTGGAGGTGGAACTGGAGGCTGGTGCAGGCGGCCTCGGGGGCGATCGAGTCGGTGTGGGTCTGCAACCGCTCGACACCCCGGATGTCGAGTTCGATGTCCTCGCCACGAGCGCCGACGATCTGGTCGTTGAGCACCCGGTAGCGCTCGTTGGTGGAGAGGTTGTCCACCACCAGGTGCCGCTCGGTGAGGGTGGGCAGGATGCCGACCAGGACGATCTTCGCGTCCGACCGGGTCGCCCGCCCGTCGGCCCGGGTGAGGCTGCTAAGCAGGTCCCGCTCGTAGTCGGCGAAGCCCGACCCCTCGATCAGCCGAGGTGGCGCGTTCAGCTCCAGGTTGAACTGCCCCAGCTCGGTCTGGAAGAGCGGGTCGGCGATGTCGGCGAGGATCTGGTCGTTGCGCATCGCCGGCTCGGCGGACGAGTCGACCAGGTTCAGCTCGATCTCCAGCCCGGTCATGGGGCGGTCGGCGTCGAAGCCGAAGTCGTCCAGCATCAGGGCGAAGACGTCCAGGCACCGCCGGACCTTCTGCCGGTAACGGACCCGGTCCTCCCGGGAGAAGGCGCCCTGCTCGACGTCCCTGCCCATGTGTCCTCCCGGCGCGAGGCGCAGCCGGGACCGCGCCGGGCCCGGAATGCGCGTGGTGAACCATCCACGGTAAGAGCGCCGACCTCGCCGGGACCAGAGGCGGAACCCGGCTGTCCAGCGGCCGGGACGACCACAGCCGGCCGGCCAGCACGCTCCCGACGGCATCTCTACCCAGCCCGTACGGCCCGCTACGCGGACCGGGCCGCAAATGAGTCGTGACAAATCGCACCGGCCGGGCTCTTGCCCGTGGACACACATCGGGCCCGCGCCGTGGTGCGGCGCGGGCCCGGATGCGGTACGGCGGATCAGGCCTGGCGGACGGCCTCGCCCTCGATCTCGATCTTGATCTTCTTGCCGACCAGCACGCCGCCGGTCTCCAGGGCGACGTTCCAGGTCAGGCCGAACTCCTCGCGGTCGATCTCGGCCGAGGCGGAGAAGCCGAAGATGTCCTGGCCGAACGGGCTGCGGCCGACGCCCTCGAACTCGACCTCCAGGTCGACCGGGCGGGTGACGCCCTTGACCGTCAGCTCGCCGGAGAGGACGAACTCGTTGCCGTCGCGGGACTTGACGCCGGTGCTGCGGTACTCCAGGGTCGGGAATGCCTCGACGTCCAGGAACTCCGGGCTGCGCAGGTGCGCGTCCCGGTCGGCCTGGTTGGTGTTGATGCTGGCGGCCTGGATGGTCGCGGACACCGAGGACTGCAGCGGGTCGTCGGCGACGGTGATGGTTGCGGAGGCGTCCGCGAAGTCACCGCGTACCTTGCTGACCATCATGTGCCGGGCGACGAAGCCCACGCGCTTGTGCGCCACGTCGAGCGCGTAGGTGCCGGCGCTGGGGATGGTGAGGCCGTCCCAGTCGCGGGTAACCGGTGCGGTGCTGCTGGTCATGGAAACTGCCCTCCGTGGAAGCTTGATTGAGTTCCTCAACGGCTGTTGCAGCAACTATAGAGGCAGCAATATTCCCTGTGTCAAGTACTGCTAGGATGAACAGGTGAACCAGAACGCGTTCGACGATCCCCGGATCACCGCCGTCGGCCTGCTCTACGAGGCGCACGCCGGGCTGTCGGCCCGGTTCGCCGCCCAGTTCGAGGAGCACGGCCTCTCGCCCGTCGAGTTCGAGGTGCTGACCCGGCTCGCCCGCTCGCCGGGCAACCAACTGCGGATGACCGATTTGGCCGCCCAGACCTCCCTCTCCACGAGCGGGGTCACCCGGGTGGTCGACCGGATGGAACGCGACGGTCTGCTCACCCGGCGCGCCTGCCCCTCCGACCGGCGCAGCTCGTACGCGGTGGTCACGGCCGCCGGCATGCAGCGGCTCGACGAGACCATGCCCGGGCACCTGCGGATCATCGAGCAGTGGTTCACCGGCCAGCTCGAGCCGGCGGCGCTGGCCGCCCTGCTCGACGGCCTGCGCCGGGTGCGGGACGCCGTCCACCCGGGCGCCACCGCCGGGAGCAGCGAGTCGGCCCCGACCGGGGACGGCGCGACCGCCCCGGCCTGACCGGTCGGTCAGGGCGCGACCGGGCACCGGCAGAAAGAGCGGCAGAAGTGCCGCGCCCGCGGGAGATAGTCGATCAAACCGGACGGAGTCGCGAGCGCGCGGTGGCTAGTCTTCGGGCAGTGGGGACGCACCGGGGGGTGACGGCGCGGGCGACGAGCGAGGGGTAGCAAGAGGGGCTTCGTCGCCCGCGCCACCCCCGGCCCGCTCCGCGGGGCGCACCCGCTCCCGGCCACGGCGCGGCCAGCCGTGGCCGGTCTACGTGGTCGCGGGGCCGCCGCCGCGCCGGCCCGCCGTCAGCGCGTAGAGCAGTTCCTCCTCCTGCGGCAGCAGTCGGACGCCGCTGCGTCGGCAGGCCCGGTCGAGGCGGTCCAGCACGGTGGGGTCCGCCGTGCTCGCGGCCAGTCCCACCAACGCCTCCACCACGTCGCGCCGGTTCTGGCCCTCGGCGCCGGCCTCCGCGGCGGCGGTGAACCACTCCGCCGCCAGCTCGCGATCGCCCCGGCGCAGCGCCAGGTTTCCCTCGATCAACGCGCAGATCCCGTCCTCGGGGCGGGTCCCGCGCACCGGCGCCCAGCGGGTGCCCCCGGGCCACCCGGCCTCCCCGAGACGCGGCGACGGCGGCACCGGGGTCACGGCCGGGCGCAGCTCGGCCAGCACCTCGGCCGCCTCGGTGAGGCGCCCGTCCCGGGCCAGCGCCAGGCCCACGGTGCCGAGCACCCGGCGGCGGTGGCCGGGGTCGTCGAGGTCGGCCGGCGCCTCCAGCACCCGCCGGCCCTGGTCGACGGCGTCGGCGTACCTGCCCTCCAGGCGGGACACCTCGGCGAGGTTGGCCCGCGCGAGCACCCGCAGCCGCTGCTCACCGCACTGCGCGGCGAGCCGGTCGACCGCGGCCAGCCGGCGGCGGGCCGCCGCGAGGTCGCCGACCCGGATGTCGTGCCAGGCGAGGTTGTTCTGCGCCACCGCCATGTCCCGGACCCGGCCGCCCTGGCCGGCCAGCGCGAGCACCGCCTCGGCCTGCTCCCGCGCCTCGTCGTGCCGGCCGAGGGCGACCAGCAGCGCGCAGAGCACGGCCCCCGCCTCCACCTCCCCGGTGACGTCGCCGGCGTCCCGGAACGCGGCCAGCGCCGCCAGCGCCGCCGGCACCTCCTCGGCCCCGGCGCCGTGCTCGGCGGCGATCCGGGCCACCCCCAGGGACGCCCAGGCCCGCAGCACCGGGTCGGCGTCGGCGGTGCGCGGGTCCGCCAGCAGCCGGCGCAGCCACTGCCGGCCAGGGACGTCCCGCCCCCGGAAGCGCCACCACCGGGACAGCTCCGCCGCCAACCGCAGTGCCGTCAACGGGTCGTCGACGGCGGCGTGCGCCAGGGCCGAGCTGATGTCGCCGCTCACCTCGTCCAGCCGGTGCACCGCGGCCGGCAGGTCGGCGCCCGCCAGTTCCGGCGCGGTCCGGGCCACCAGGCGCGCGACGACCCGGGCGTGCCGGCGCCGGATCGCGGTCAGCTCGCCGGCGCCGGTGGCCTGCTCGGCGGCGAAGTCCCGGACAGCGTCGAGCAGGCGGAACCGGAAGGGCCCGGTGCCCCGGACGCTCAGCAGGCCGAGTTCCAGGAACCGGTCCAGCAGCGGGACCGGGTCCACCGCGACCGTGCCGTCCCGGTCGGCGTCGTCGGCGAGCATCTCCTCGGCCAGCTCGACCGACCAGCGGTTGCCGAAGGCGGCGAGCCGGCGCAACGCGGCCCGCTCGGCGAGGGCGAGGAGGCGGTAGCTGGTGGCCACCGCGTCCCGCAGCGTCTCGGCCACCGCCGCCCGGGGGCCCTCCGGGCGGCTTGGCTCCGCCGTGTCCCAGCCCGGACGCTCGGCCGCCCCCGACGAGGTCGCCAGGTCGAGGACGCGGTCCCCGTACCGGTCGAGCAACTCGTTGAGGTCGAGGATCCGGCCCCGGGCCGCCATCAGCTCGATGGCCAGCGGCAGGCCGCCGAGGCGGCGTACCAGCGCGGCCAGGGCGGGCAGCTCGGCCGGGCCGGGCGGCTCCCGGCGGACCTGCGCGAGCCGGGCGGTGAACAGCGCCACCGCGGGGTAGTCGGCCAGCGCCGACGGGCCGGCCCGCTCGTTCCCCGGCGGGGGTACGTCGAGCGGGGAGACCGGCCACACCCGCTCCCCGGGCAGGCCCACCGGGTGCCGGCCGGTGACCAGCACCCGCAGCGACGGCACCGCGCCGGCGAGCCGGTGCACCGTCTCGGCGACGGCATCGGGCGCCCGCTCGGCCGCGTCCACGAGCAGCAGCGCCGGCCGGCCGTCGAGTCGGGCGGCCAGCTCGGACATCCGGCCGACCCCGAAGACGGCCATGGAGGCGGCGAGCACGTCGGCGGCGTCGGAGCCCTCGCCGATGAGCACGCCGGCCGCCCCGCCGGGATATTGGTCGACGACCGCGTGGGCCACCGACAGGGCGAGCGCGGTCTTGCCGACGCCGGCCAGCCCGACCAGGCTCACCAGCCGGGGACCGCGCCCGTCGGTGAGCAGCCCGACCAGCTCGGCGAGGTCGGTGTCCCGGCCGATCAGCGCAACCGGGAGCGGGAGCGCGACCGGCGTACCGACGTGATGGTCGGCGTCAAGGCGAGCCGGCGGCGCGCCGACCAGGGCGACCGGCGGCGCGGCCGGCGCCTGCCCCCGGGCGGCGGCGAGGAACGCCGACCGGGCGGCACCGGTCAGCTCCAGCGCGCCAGCGAGCAGCTCGACGGTGGTGCGCTGCGGCCGGGACGACCGGCCCCGCTCCACGTCACGGACGGTGCGGACACCGACGCCGGCCCGGGCCGCCAGCTCGGCCTGGGTGAGGCCGGCGGCGAGCCGGTGCCCGCGCAACAGCTCCGGCAAGCCGGTACGACCGCCCGGATGCCGCGAACGATCATGCACCGGAGTCATGGGCAGGAAGAGTACGGACGGGGTGCGACCGGCGGCAGCCGAGCGTCGCCCTGCCGACGCTGCGGTGCGGATATCCGACAGCGGGCCCGGCCGGGGCCGGTTGACGGTGGCGCGGGACCGCGTCCGGGCGTGGGCCGGTCGACGGGGGCGCGGGACCGCGTCCGGGCGTGGGCCGGTCGACGGGGGCGCGGGACCGCGTCCGGGCGTGGGCCGGTCGACGGGAGCGCGGGGGCCGGGGCCGGCGGCGGGGGTCGACTGCCCGGCGCCGCCGGACCCGGCGACGTCACATGCCCAGGTCGCGCGCGATGATCATGCGCTGCACCTCGGACGTACCCTCGCCGATCTCCAGGATCTTGGAGTCGCGCCAGAAGCGCGCCACCGGGTACTCGTTCATGAAGCCGTAGCCGCCGTGGATCTGGGTCGCCTCCCGGGCGTTGTCGACGGCGACGGTGCTGGCGTGCAGCTTGGCGATGGCGGCCTGCCGCTTGAACGGCTCGCCGGCGAGCATCCGGGCGGCGGCGTCGTAGTAGGCCAGCCGGGCCGTGTGCGCCTTCATCTCCATGTCGGCGATCTTGAACTGGATCGCCTGGTAGTTGCCGATCGGCTGGCCGAACGCCTGGCGCTCCTTCGCGTACCTGATCGACTCGTCGACGCAACCCTGGGCGAGGCCGACGGCCAGGGCGGCGATGGCGATCCGCCCCTCGTCGAGGATGCGCAGGAACTGGGCGAAGCCCCGGCCGCGCTCGCCGAGCAGGTTCGCCGCCGGCACCCGGCAGTCGTCGAAGGTCAGCTCGTGGGTGTCCGAGGCGTTCCAGCCGACCTTGGAGTAGCCCGGCGCGACGGTGAAGCCCGGCGTGCCCGAGGGGACGATGATGGTGGACAGCTCCTTGGCGCCGTCCGGGCGGGTGCCGGTGACCGCGGTGACGGTCACCAGCGCGGTGATGTCGGTGCCCGAGTTGGTGATGAACGCCTTGGACCCGTTGATCACCCACTCGCCCGTGGACTCGTCGAGCACCGCGCGGGTCTGGGTGCCGCCGGCGTCCGAACCGGTGCCCGGCTCCGTCAGCCCGAAGCCGGCCAGCGCCTCGCCGCTGAGCAGCTTTGGCAGCCACTGCGCCTTCTGCTCCTCGGTGCCGAAGCGGTAGATCGGCATCGCGCCCAGCGACACCGCCGCCTCCAGGGTGATCGCCACGCTGGAGTCGACCCGGGCCAACTCCTCCAGGGCGAGGCAGAGCGCGAAGTAGTCGCCGCCCATGCCGCCGTGCTCCTCGCCGAAGGGCAGCCCGAACAGGCCCATCTTGCCCATCTGCCGGATCACCTCGTACGGGAAGGTGTGCTTCTCGTAGTGCTCCGCGATGACCGGGGCCACCACCTCGCGCGCGAATTCCCGCACGCTCTCCCGCAGCGCCTCTTGCTCCTCGGTGAGCCGGAAGTCCATGGATTCCTCCTGTGTGACGGGCCGTCGGGCGCTCGTGACGCCGGGACGGGTCGCTGGTGCGGGTCGGGCCCGCGCCGGCCGGATGGGCCGGCGGCGGGATCAGACCGGGGTGACGCCGTGCCGGCGCCGGGAGAAGTGCCGCTCCTTGGTGCGGGCGGCGGCGAACCGGCGGGTCAGCTCGGCGCGCAGCTCGTGCGGCTCGACGATCGCGTCCACCACCAGTTCGCTGGCGAGCCGGACGATGTCGATGTCGCGCTCGTACTCCTCGCGCTTCGCGGCGACGAAGGCGGCCCGCTCGGCCTCGTCGGCGATCGCGGCGATCTTGTTGGCGTAGACCGCGTTGACCGCCGCCTCGGCGCCCATCACCGCGATCTTGGCGGTGGGCAGCGCGATCGTGGCGTCCGGCTCGAAGCCGGGCCCGGCCATCGCGTAGAGGCCGGCACCGTACGCCTTGCGGACCACCACGCAGATCTTCGGCACGGTGGCCTCGGAGATCGCGGTGATCATCTTGGCGCCGTGCCGGATAATGCCCTGCTTCTCCACCGCACTGCCGACCATGAACCCGGGCACGTCGGAGAGGAAGAGCAGCGGCACGTTGAACGCGTCGCAGAGTTGCACGAACCGGGTCGCCTTGTCGGCCGAGTCGACGAAGAGCACCCCGCCCTTGAACATGGAGTTGTTGCCGACCACGCCGACGACCTCGCCGTTCAGCCGGCCGAAGCCGATGGTCAGCTCCTTGGCCCAGAGCGCCTGGATCTCGAAGAAGGAGCCGTCGTCGAGCAGGCCCTTGACGTACCGCCGCATGTCGAACGCCTGCCGCTCGCTCGCCGGCACCAGCGCGGCGAGGTCGGCCTTCTCCGGCGCGGGCACGGCCTCGGCGGCCGGCGGCGCCTGCGTCCAGTTGGCCGGGAGGTAGGACAGGTAGCGCTTCACCACGTCGAGCGCGTCGGCCTCGGTCTTGCAGAGGAAGTGCCCGACGCCCGACTCGGCGCAGTGCACCTTGGCCCCGCCCATCGCCTCCAGGGTGGTCTTCTCCCCGGTGACCATCTCGACCATCCGATCGGAGCCGAGGTACATGCTGGCGTTGCCGTCGACCATCGCGACCACGTCGCAGAACGCCGGAATGTACGCCCCACCGGCCGCGCTCGGCCCGAACAGCGCGCAGACCTGGGGGATCGAGCCGGAAGCGCGGACCTGGTTCCAGAAGATCTTCCCGGCGCCGCGCCGGCCGGGGAACAGCTCGACCTGGTCGGTGATCCGGGCACCGGCCGAGTCGACCAGGTAGACCATCGGCACGCCGGTGGAGTAGGCCCGCTCGATGATCCGGATGATCTTCTCGACGGTCCGGGCACCCCAGCTGCCGGCCTTGACCGTGGAGTCGTTCGCCATGAGGCAGACCTGGCGGCCGTCGATGGTGGCGGTGCCGGTGACCACGCCGTCGGCGGGCAGGCCCTCGGCCATCGCGTTGGCGTAGAGGCCGTCCTCGACGAAGGAGCCCTCGTCCACCAGGAGGGCGACCCGCTCCCGGGCGAAGAGCTTGCCCTTGGCGGCGTTCGCCGCGTGGTACTTGTCCGCACCGCCGGCCCGGGCCCGCTTGCGCAGCTGCTCCAGAGCCTCACCGTCGAGCGTCACGCCGACCCCCTACCGCCGCCACCACGGCCCGCCGCCGCATGGGCACCGGAACCACCTGAACGATCGTTAGGCTAGCGCATCGACCCGCCCCCGACACCCCTCAACCCCCACCCCGGCCCCTCGCGCCGCGATCTTGCACTTTCGGCCCCGCGTTTGCGGCATTTACGGCTTACGCCGGGGCACAAAGTGCAAGATCGCGCGGCGGTGGGGGGTTAGGCGGGGTGGGGGGTTAGGCGGGTGCGGGGGCCGGCGCGGAGGACGCCGGAGGGAAGCTGACGGCCGACCAGGCGCTCGGCCAGCTCCGCCACCTCGATCAGGGCGGCCAGGTCGATGCCGGTGTCGATGCCCATGTCGTGCAGCATGTGCACCGCCTCCTCGGTGGCCAGGTTGCCGCTGGCGCCCGGCGCGTACGGGCAGCCACCGAGGCCGCCGACGCTGGCGTCGAACTCGGTCACACCCAGCTCCAGCGCGGTGAGCATGTTCGCCAGCGCGGTGCCCCGGGTGTTGTGGAAGTGCAGCAGCACGGGAACCTGGGCGTTGCGGTCACGTACGGCGGTCAGCAGCTCCCGGACGCGGCGGGGCGTACCCATGCCGGTGGTGTCGCCGAACGCCACGCGGTCGGCGCCGTCGCGGACCACCCGGTCCACGATGGCGGCCACCCGGGCCGGGTCGGTGTCCCCCTCGTACGGGCAGCCGAAGCTGGTCGCGATGATCACCTCGGCCTGGGCACCGGCGCCGTGCAGCAGGTCGATCAGCTCGGCGATGTCGTCAAGCGACTCCTCCGTGGAGCGGTTGACGTTGCGCCGGTTGTGCGTGTCGCTGGCGGAGACCACCACCTCGATCTCGGTGAACCCGGCGGCGAGGGCGCGCTGCGCGCCCCGGGTGTTCGGCACCAGCGCGGAGTAGCGCACCCCGTCGGCCTTCGCGGCCCGCTGCCACACCTCGTCGGCGTCGGCCATCTGCGGGATCGCCTTCGGGTGCACGAACGAGACCGCCTCGATCCGCCGCACGCCCGTGCCCGAGAGGGCGTCGAGCAGCCGCACCTTGGCGTCGGTCGGGATCGGGTCCTCGTTCTGGAGCCCGTCGCGCGGCCCGACCTCCCGTATCGACACGAACCCTGGCAGTTCCATCATGGCCACCTCACTGTGACGCGCGCTGTGCTGGACCCCTCCACCCTCCCACCCACCCCGCCCGTCCCGCACCCGACCACGTTGATCATGAAGTTAGTCCCGGCAAAAGCCGCGAACCGCGCCGCCAACTTCATGATCAACGCGGGCTGGCCGGGGGGGGGGGGGGGGTGGGGGGGGGGGGGGGGGGGGTGGGAGGGGTGGGTGGGTCAGCGCATGCGGGAGACGATGGCGGTGTCGTAGTCGCCGGAGAGGAACTCGTCGTTCTCCAGCAGCTCGGCGAAGAAGGGCAGGTTGCACTTCGGGCCGGTCAGCTCGAAGGCGGCCACCGCGGCGCGGGCCCGGGCGATTGCCTCCGCGCGGTCCCGGCCGCTGACGATCAGCTTCGCCATCAGGCTGTCGTAGAACGGGGTGACCGTGTTGCCGGCGACGTAGCCCGAGTCGACGCGGACGCCGTCGCCGGTCGGCTCGGTCCAAGCGGTGATCGCGCCCGGGCCGGGCAGGAAGCGCTTCGGGTCCTCGGCGTTGATCCGCAGCTCGATCGCGTGCCCGCGCGGGGCGAGCGCGTCCGGGTCGAAGTTCGGCGCCAGGCCGGCGGCCACCCGCAGTTGCTCCTCGACCAGGTCCACGCCATAGACCAGCTCGGTGACCGGGTGCTCCACCTGGAGCCGAGTGTTCATCTCGAGGAAGAAAAACTCGTTCGTAGCAGGATCGAGCAGGCACTCCACCGTGCCCGCGTTGCGGTAGCCGACCGCCTCGCCGGCACGCACGGCGGCGGCCAGGAAGCGCTCCCGCAGCTCGGGCGAGACCGCCGGCGACGGCGACTCCTCGACCAGCTTCTGGTTGCGCCGCTGCACCGAGCACTCCCGCTCGCCGAGAGCCACCACCCGGCCGTCGGCCAGGCCGAGGATCTGCACCTCGACGTGGCGTACCCGGGGGAAGTAGCGCTCGATCAGCACCGAGCCGTCGCCGAACATCCGCTCGGCGAACGAGCGCACCTTGTCGTACTCCGTGCGGAGCGCGGCCTCGTCCTTCGCCACGCCCATGCCCATGCCGCCGCCGCCGGCCGCGGCCTTGACCATCACCGGGTAGCCGATCTCCGCCGCCGCGGCCACGGCCGCGTCCAGATCGGCCGCCGGGTCGGTGGTGCCGGGCGCGACCGGCACCCCGGCCGCCGCCATCAGGTTCCGGGCGTTGATCTTGTCGCCCATCGCGGTGATCGCGTCCGCGCCGGGCCCGACCCAGATCAGCCCGCTCGATTCGACCGTACGGGCGAAGTCGGCGTTCTCCGACAGGAAGCCGTAGCCGGGGTGGATGGCCTGCGCGCCGGTCGACTTGGCGGCGGCGAGGATGGCCTCGACGTTGCGGTAGCTCTGGGCCGGGTTCGCCGGACCCACGCACACCGCCTCGTCGGCCTCGGTCACGAACGGCAGGCCGGCGTCGACCTCGGAGTGCACCGCGATCGCGCGGACGCCGAGCCGCCTGGCGGTACGGATGATCCGGCGGGCGATCTCGCCCCGGTTGGCGACCAGCAGCGACTCGATCATGTTTCCTCCCAGGCGTCCGGGGGTCGGGACGGCTGCCAGGTAACCATGACCGCTCGGTTACTGACGAGTCGCCACCCCCGCGTGGGATCAGGGATTGGGGTGGGCCAGGAGGGCGGCCAGGGTGGCGCCGCGCAGCAGCTCGGCCCGGCGGCGCCGGTCCACCTCGCCGCCGAGGAACGGCGTCGAGTTCATCAGGCCGAACGCGGCGTGGGCCAGCACCCGCGCCTCGCCGTCGGGCATGCCCGGGTGCAGGGCGGTCAGCACGGTCACCCACTGTTCGACGTAGAGCCGCTGGAGCCGGCGGATCCGGCGGCGGGGCTCGTCGGGGAGACGGTCCAGCTCGTGCAGGTGCAGGGCGATCACCGCCGGGTTGGCCAGGGCGAACTCGACGTGGAAGTCGATCAGCGACTCCAGCGCGCCGCGCGGGTCGTCAGGGTGGCCGGCGGACCGTTGCTGACCGCCGGCGAGCAGCTCCTCGCTGACCGGGATCAGCGCGGCGACCAGCATCGCCTCCTTGCCGGCGAAGTGGTGGTAGAGCGCCGGGCCGGTGACCCCCGCGGCCGCGCCGATGTCGTCCATCGAGACGCCGTGGTAACCACGGGAGGCGAAGAGGCCGACCGCGATCTCCAGGATCTCGTCCTTGCGGGACCGACGCCGGCCCGACCCCGCGGTGCCGCTCGCCCTGCCCCGTGCCTGCTGCTCGACCGTCACCGGGCAAGCGTAGACCGAGTCGCGGGCGTCGTGGAGGCTCGGTTACCCACCGGTTGCCTCCGTCCGGGCCGGGCACCTGGGAGAACCCGGCCCGGACGGCGCGACCGTCAGTGCTCGTGGTCGAGGTCGTACTCGGCCCGCAGGGCGGCGGCCTCGGCCGGGCGATCCAGCAGGTCCAGCGCCCGGGCCAGCAGCCAGGCGGCCTGCTGCACCGGGCGGGATCCGGCCGGCAGGCCGCCGAGCACCTCGCGCAGCAGCCGCTCCGCCTCGGCCGGCCGGTCCAGCCGCAGCAGCAGCTCGCCGGTGAAGACCTCCACCTGCGCCGCCTCGCCGAACGCCTCGATCGACCGGAGCCGGGCGGGCACCCCGGCCAGCCGGTCGTACGCCTCGGCCTCCCGTCCCTCCCCGGTCAGCACCCGCGCCCCGACCTCGGCCGCCAAGGCCAGCTCGTACGTCACCGGCGGTGGCTCGTCGGGCTGGCCGGCCAGCTCCGCCGCCAGCCTGTCCAGCAGCTCGACGGTGCGCAGGGCCGTCGCCTCGTCGCCCGCCCAGAACTCCGCGTACGCCTGCCGGCGGCGGGCCCGGAGCTCGTCGAGCGGCAGGTCGGCCTGCCGGTACGCGGTCGCCGCCGCCGCGAACCGCCCCGCCGCCAGCGCGTCCCGGTCGGCGTCGTAGAGGATTCCGCCGGCCTCCTCCAGCACCTGCGCCCGGTGCGGGAGGTTGTCCGGTCCGTCCAGGTTGTCGGCGAGCTGGTCGAGCAGGGCGAGCGCCGGGTCGATCTCGCCCAGCCCCTCGTAGACGCCGGCCAGCAGGTGCCGGCACCGGTCCGCCTCGGCCTGCGCGCCGAGCCGGTCGAGCCCGAGCACCGCCTCCTCCGCGACCTCCGCCGCCTCGCCCAGCCGCCCCGCGACCCGGTACGCGTTCGCCAGCTCCCAGCGCAGGAAGGCGTCCCCCTCCGTGCCCCGCTCGACGCAGAGGGTCACCGCCTCGGCGAAGTCGTCCACCGCGTCGGCGGCCCGGCCGGCGGCCATCAGGGCCCGCGCCCGCGCGACCCGGACCGGCAGCCACGCCTCGGTCGGCGCCACCCGCAGCGCCTCGTCGCAGGCGGCGACCGCCTCGGCTGGATCGTCGGCGGTCCTGGCGTACGCCAGGCAGGCGGCGGTGACGACGTCGCCGAGACCGAGGTCCCGGCCGAGGTCCCGGGCCCGGTGGGCGGCGGCCCGGGCGTCCGCCTCCCGGTCGAGCTGTTCGAGCGTGTGGGCCCGGTGCAACGCGATCCGGGCGGCCAGCCACGGGTCGCCGCCCGCCTCGGCCGGCACCCGGTCGAGGGCGTCGAGCGCCTCCGCCCAGCGCTCCCGGTGCATGAGCGCCAGCGCGACCCGGTCCAGCCCGGCGGCCCGCTGCCGGTCGTCGCCCCGCCGGTCCAGCGCGTCGGCGGACGCCCGGACCAGCTCCAGCCCCTCGTCCGCGCTCTCGTCGACCATGGCCAACAGCACCCCGAGCCGCCCGGCGACGACCTGCGCCCGAACCTCGTCACCCAGCTCCCGGTACGCCGCGATCGCCGCCCGGTGGGCCTCGACCGTGGCCGGCGCGTCCTCGTCGCCCAGCTCGGCGGCGCGCAACTCCAACCGGTGGGCCGCCGTCCCTGCCGGGAGTTCCCCGGCGCCGAACCGGTCGTCCCAGCCGGCCAGCGCGGCCCGGAACGCCTCGCGGTCGTGGCGGCGCAGCCGCTCCTCAGCGAAGTCGAGCAGCGCGTCGGCGTCGGCGTCGGTCGGCACCGGGACGCTGGCGGCGCCTGCGGCACCCGGTGCCGGGGCGCGGTCGGCCGCGCCGGACGAACCGGCCGTCGCCGTCCGGACGGGCCGACGGCGCAGGCTGGCCGAGAGCGGCAGGTGCGCGCCCGTCGGCTCGGCGGCGAGCCGACGGGCCACCCACTCGGACTGGTACGAGGTGCCGTTGCGGGCGTCGAACCGGGCGGCCAACGCGGTCGCGGTGCCGGTCAGCTCGGCGGCGAGCGCGGACGCCGTGATCTCCCCGGCCGGCCGGTCGCCGGCCGCCCGCCGGTAGACGGTCAGCTCGCCGGCCCGGCGCAGCGCGGCGGCACCGGCAGCGGCGAAGTGCATGGCGGCGGCCGGCGAGGGTGCCCGGTCGAGCCAGTCGAGGTGCCGCTCGACGATTTCCACCGCGCGGGCGTCGTTCCCGGTCAGCGTGCAGAACTCGACGTGGTTGCCGATGTCCCACAGGTCCGAGAGGTTGCCCCGCAGTCGGCGGTAGGCCTCCCGGTGGGCGTCGCGTGCCTGCTCCGGGCGGTCGGTGTGCAGGTAGGGCACCAGCAGCGCGGTGAGGATGGCCTGCGGCTGCTCGGTGCAGCTGAGCCGGCCGGCGAGGACCGGCTCCGCAAGCGCGACCGCCTCGGCGTGCCGGCCGGTGTCGGCGAGGTACTGCACCTGCGTGGTCGGGTCGCAGCCGGCGCAGTCGGACAGCTCGTCGCGGGGGGTGGTCTGCCAGAGCCGGTACCAGTGGGCGGCCGCGTCGGCGTCGCCCAGGTGGTCCGCCACCAGGAACCGGTGCTTGTGGACGGCCTGGAGGCTGTGGCCGCCTTCCCGGTAGCGGCGCTCCATGTCGTCGAGCACCGCGTAGGTGCGGTCCAGCGGCACCTCGGGAAACCGGAGCAGGCCGGTGACCATGTACTTGACGTGCCAGAGCAGCTGGTGGGCGTAGCGCGGGTGGTAGGGCTGCGGATCGCGGTCGAACTCGGCCAGGCACCACGAGAAGGTGACGAAGGACTTGGCCGGCTCGCCCCCGTAGACGTACGCGGTGGTGGCCTGCATCCGGGTCACGAAGGCCAGCTCCCGGTCGTCGCCGGCGTCCACCCGGCGCAGCAACTGCTCCGTCGCGGCAATCTGCCCCGCGCCGTACGGCATGTTGCCGACCTCGCGGAGCACCCGCCACAGGTCCTCGTCTTCGGTGCTCACACTCACTCCTGTCCCGGCACGGCCCGGCCGAGCAGGCCGAGGAAGGAACTGTTCAGCAGCGCGGCGTCGGCCGCGCGGATCGGATGGTGCCCGAGCAGCAGCGCCTGCCCGTAGAGCGCCTCGACGGCCAGCCCGGCCAGCTCCGGGTCGGTCAGCGTGGTGACCCGGCGGACCAGCGGGTTGCGGTGGTTGAGCACCAGTTGTGGCCGGTCCGGCGGCGCGGAGGCGGCCAGCGCGTCCAGCACCCCGCCCCACAGCTCGTCGGCCCGGTCCCGGGTCGCCGCGAGCTGGTCGTTGAACGCCGCCGACCGGCTGACCAGGTAGAGCGCCGGCAGCGAGACCGGGTCGTACGCCCGGACGACCACCTCGCAGCCGAGCCGTTCCAGGGCCCGCTGGGCGCCGGAGAGGAACGGCCGCAGGGCCAGCTCGACCTGCGGGTCGAGGCTGTCGAAGCGGGTGGTCAGGTCGCTGGGCTCCAGCCGCTCGATCAGCACGGCACGGTCCACCGTGGGCAGCCGCTCGATCAGCTCCGTGTCGTAGGTGTATCCGCCGTTCACCACCGCCAGGTCCTGCGCGGCGGCGACGGCGGCGAGCTGGCGGAACTCGTCCAGGCTGGCCGCGTAGCGGACCACCCCGTGCCGCTGCCGGAACTCGGCCAGGGTGAGCGTGCCGACGTTGGTCTCCATCGGCCACCACTGGTCGACCAGGCGGAGCATCTCGTCGTCGTGCAGGGCGAGCGCCTTCACCCCGAGGTGGTGCACCTGGAGGAACTCGGCGAGCCGCCGCGGGTCGTGCTTGGCGAGCCGGACCAGCCAGCCGCGCACCTGGTCGCCGAGGGCCTCCCGGGTGGCCGCGAGCAGGCCGTCCTCGTAGAGCGCCTCCCGGCTGGCCGTCGGCCGCAGCTCGCTGGCGTCCACCACGCAGTGCGCGAAGAAGGCCCAGTCCGGCAGCAGCCCGTCGGCGTGCTCGGCGAGCAGCATCCGCTTGAGGTAGACCTTGTGGCCGGCCCGGGACGCCGGGTTCACCGGGTTCGGCAGGATGAAGGCCGCCCCGGTCAGGCCGGCCTCCGGCACCGACAGCGGCAGCACGTCGAAGGGGTCGAAGCCGAGCGTCTCGCGGGCGTAGCGGACCAGCGCGGCACGGTCGACCGGCGCGCCCGGGGTCGTCGGCCAGGGCGGCGGCCCGGAGGTGGTCACCACGTCGCCGACCCGGACGGTGACCGGCAGCAGCGCGCCGAAGAGCCGGGCCAGGTCGACCACCGTCGGGGTGCCGAACCACTGGTCGGCGTCGCGGCGGGGCACCAGCGTCACCGTGGTGCCCGGCTCGGCCCGCCCGGCGCCGGGCGGGGCCAGCTCGACGGCGTACCGGCCGTCGGAGTGACCCGTCCAGTGCACCGTCGGGTGGTCGCCGTGCCGGGTGACCACCCGGATCTCGTCGGCCACCAGGAAGCACGAGAGCAGGCCGATGCCGAACTGGCCGAGGAACTCGTGCCGGGAGAAGCCCAGCTCGTCGCGCTTGGAGCTGCGGCCGATGGTGGCGAGCAGCTCGTGCACCTGTGCCTCGGTGAGGCCGATGCCGGTGTCGTGCACCCGCAGCGTGCCGTCGCCGGTCAGCTCCGGTGGCTCGACGCGCACCAGCGCGGGCGCGTCGGGGTCGGTCGCGCGGCGCGCGGTGATCGCGTCGACGGCGTTCTGCAGGAGTTCGCGGACGTACACCCGCGGGCTGCCGTAGAGGTGGTGACTGAGCAGGTCGACCACGCCACGGAGGTCGACCTGGAAGGTGTGGTCCACGCTGGAATGCTCCCCGGGTCCGATGCCGGCGCCCACCGTACCGATGATCACCGACACGCGCGTCCCCCTTTCCCGGCGGCTTGACCCTCGACCCGGTCGACCCCCGAGGCTCGCCGTCATGACCGCTTCCCCACTCGGCCGCGACTACCGGCTGCTCTGGTCCGCCGCCGTGTCCTCGCGCCTCGGCGACGCCCTGCGTACGCCGGCACTGGCGCTGCTGGCCGTGACGCTGACCCGCGATCCCCGGGTGATCGCGGTGGTGACCGTGGCCGGGCAGCTCCCGCCGCTGCTGTTCGGCCTGCTCGGCGGCGTGTACGCGGACCGCTGGGACCGCCGCCGCACGATGGCGGCGGTGGACGGGCTGCGCGCCGCCGTGGTGGGCGGGCTGGCGGTCGCGGTCGCCCTCGACCGGGCCGGCGTCGCGGCGCTGGTGGCGGCGGCGTTCCTGCTCGCCGCGCTCGGCACCCTGTTCGACGCCGCCGCGTTCGCGATGCTGCCGTCGGTGGTGCCGCCGGCCGCCCTGTCCCACGCCAACGGCCGCCTCCAGGCCGGCACGGCGGTGGCCGGGGGCTTCCTCGGCGCCCCCGCCGCCGGCGTGCTCTTCGCCCTCGCCGCGCCCCTGCCGTTCGCCCTCGACGCCCTCACCTTCGCCGCCGCCGCCCTCCTCACCCTCGCCCTGCGCCCGACCCGCCCCCACTCTCCGCGATCTTGCACGTTGTGCCCCGACAAACCCGCCAATACGCCGCAGAGCGAGGACCACAACTGCAAGATCGCGGAGAGTGGGCGGGGGCAGAGGTGCGGCGGAAGGAAGGGGGCGGTGTGGCGGGAGGTCGTCGAGGGTGTGCGGTGGGTGCGCGGGGACGCGACGCTGTGGCGGCTCACCGTGCTGACCGCCGGGAGCAACCTGGCGATCAGCGGGTTGCTGGCGGTGCTGGTGCTCTACGCGCTCGACGTGCTGCGGGTGCCGCCCGCCGGGTACGGGCTGTTCGCCGCGGCGGCCGTCCTCGGCGGGCTCGCCGGGGGGCTGGGAGCGGGCAGGCTGGCCGCCCGGCTCGGCACGGTGCCCGCGCTCCGGGCCGTACTCGCCGCCCAGGCCGTCGCGCTGACCGCGCTCGCGCTGGCCCGGCACCCGGTGCCCGGCGGGCTGGCGCTGGCCGTCTTCGCGGCCGGCACCACGGTGTGGAACAGCCTCTGGGCCGCGTACGGGCAGGGCCGCGTGCCCGCCCACCTGCTCGGTCGGGTGGGTTCCGCCCAGCGCATGGTCGGCCTGCTCACCGCACCGGTGGGGGCGGCGCTCGCCGGGCTGGCCGGGACGGCGTACGGGGTCGGGCCGGTGGCGGCGGCGGTGGCCGGCGTCTTCGTGCTGGTCACCCTCGCGGCGTGGCGGGTGCTGCGACCGGCCGCGCCGGTGCCGCCCGCCGCCCCGCCCACCACCGCCGGGACAGCAGGCCGGCCAGGGCGGCACCCGTCGCGTTGAGCAGCACGTCGTCGACCGAGGAGACCCGGCCGAGGTCGAGCGCGTACTGCAACGACTCGACCAGCACGGAGCCGGCCGCGCCGAGCAGGAACAGCCGCCCGACGCCGGCCAGCGCGGCCAGCCGTACCGGGGCGAAGAAGCCCAGGGCGGCGAAGACCAGCAGGTTGCCGACCACCTGGACCACGGCGGTCGCCGGCGGCCCGGTCAGCAGGTCGACCAGGTCCCGCAGCGGCACCGCGTCGACCTGGCGGGGCGCGGCGCGCGGGGTGAGGATCATCCACACCCAGGGCAGGGTGCCGGCCACCGCGCCCACCTCGGCGACGCTGCGCCGCCACGCATCCCGCGCGGTCGCGGCGTCCCGCCGGCTGCGGGCGAGCACGACGGTGGCCAGGACCAGCAGGGGCAGCCCGGCGAGCACGGCGAGCAGGACGTCGCCCCAGTCCCGCCACACCTGCGCCATCGGCGCAGCCTAGCCGGGCGCCCGCTCCCGGTGGTGCGGCCGGAGGGCTCCTCCGCCCCCGAGCACAAACGCCACCGGTCCCCGCGCCACGGCCTCATCCTGGCGCATCGGAACGTGGTGCCGGGGGCGCCCAACCTTTTCCGGGGGCCCGTGCGTCTGCCAGGTGACGCCGCACGCGACGGCCGGCCGGAGGGAGGGCGGATGGGACTGGCGACGACCGACGACGGGCGGGACGGCTACGTCACCTTCGTCGAGTGCCACCAGCACCGGCTGCTGCGCGCGGCCTACCTGGTCTGCGGCAACCGGCACCAGGCCGAGGACCTGCTCCAGGACGCGCTGCTCAAGCTCGCCCTGCGCTGGCCCACCGTGCGGCACGGCGACCCGGCCGCGTACGTGCGGGCCATCCTCTACCGCGACGCCGTCTCGTGGTGGCGGCGACGCCGACGGGAGTGGCTCGCCGCGTACCCGCCGGAACGGGCGGCGCAGGAGGGCGACGGGGCGCTGCGGCTCGCGCTGCGCGACGCGCTCGACCACCTGCCGCCCCGGCAGCGGGCGGTGCTGGTGCTGCGCTACTTCGAGGACCTCACCGAGGCGGCCACCGCCGAGGCCCTCGGCGTCACCGTCGGCACCGTGAAGAGCCAGTGCCACGCGGCGCTGCGCCGGCTCCGCGAGGTCGCGCCGGAACTGGGCCGCGACGACGGCCTGGCGAGCGGGATGGAGGTGAAGTCGTGAAGGAAGAGGAACTGACCCGACTGCTGACCCTGGCCGCCGAGGACGTCCGGCCGGCACAGCCGGCGACGGCGGGCTGGGAACGGGCCCGCCGGGTCCGCCGTACCCGCCGCGCCGCCGGTGCCGCCGCGCTCGCGGTCGCCCTGCTCGCCGGCGGTACGGCGATCGCACTGCGCCCCGCCGATCCGTCGCCACCGGCCACCAGCGCGACACCGAGCCCGACCCGGCACCCCGCGCCCGTGCAGACGCCGCCGGCCGAGCTGAGCTACCCCGGTGACCCGCTGGGCCGGCTCGGTGACCCGGTCGCCGCGACGCTCTCGGCCCGGCCGGTCCGCCGGGCGCTGGCCCTGCACCAGCCGGTCGACCCGCAGACCGGCGCCGAGGGGCGGATCCGGGTGCTCGGCGACGACGGCATCGTCCGCGACCTCGACGTCGTCACCCCGGCCCGGACCCGCGACGCCGAGGGCAACGAGGCGGTGCCGCTGAAGACCGGCAGCCTCTCCCGGGACGGGCGGACGGCCGCCTTCGCCCAGACCGACGAGGTGATCGTGGTCGACCTGACCACCGCGGCGGTCCGCCGGTTCCCGCTCAAGGGCTACCTGGAGCACGTCCTCTGGTCCGGCGACCGGCTGCTCGTCGGCGACGACGCGACGACGTACGAGGTGGACCCGGGCACGGGCGCCGCCCGGAAGCTGCCGGTGTCGCCCTGGAACGTGGTGACGCCCGACCCGGCCACCCCGGACCTGCGCGACCCGGCTGACCCCGGCCGGAACGACCGGCCGAACGTCCTGCTCGAGCTGACCGGCATGCCGCCGAGCCTGACGCAGATCGAGTGGGGTGGCGGCGGCACGCGCCGGGGCAGCGGCTCGCTCGACTTCCGCGCGCTGCCCCCGGGCAACCTGGTCGAGGAGTTCTACGGGCGCGGCTGGCAGCGCGGCGACCTGGTGGCCCGGGCCGGCTGGATCACCATCGGCAACACGGGCTCGCTGGAGGGGGTCGCGGTGCTGAACGCCCGTACCGGCGTGGTGACCCACCTGCTCAACCTGGGCAGGGACCGGTGGAAGGGCTGCTGCGAGGTGCTCGGCTGGGACCGCGACGGATCGGTGTTGCTCCGCCACAGCCCCGGCGGGCTGCTGCGCTGGCGGCCGGACACCGTCGAGGTCACCGGCGTGACGCGGAACCTGTACGGCGCGGTCTCCCTCGCCACCGGCTGAGCCTGCCAGCTGAGCCTGCCAGCTGACCCCGCCCGGCCCGGCCGACCGTCAGCTCGGCAGGCCGCCGGGCTGGTCGCCCTTCACGACGGGGGCCCGGACCAGGTTGCCCCACTCGGTCCACGAGCCGTCGTAGTTGCGCACCTGCGGGTAGCCCAGCAGGTGCCGCAGCACGAACCAGGTGTGGCTCGACCGCTCGCCGATCCGGCAGTAGGCCACGATGTCGTCGTCCGGGGCGAGCCCGAGCTGGTCGGCGTAGATCGCCCGCAGCTCGTCCGGCGACTTGAACGTGCCGTCGTCGTTCGCGGCGGACTTCCACGGCTTGTTCACCGCGGCCGGGATGTGCCCGCCGCGCAGCGCGCCCTCCTGCGGGTAGTCCGGCATGTGCAGCATCTCGCCGGTGTACTCGCCCGGCGACCGGACGTCGACCAGCGGGCGACCCGCCGCGACGTGCGCCATCACCTGCTCGCGGTACGCCCGCAGCGGCGCGTCGTTGCGCTGCGGCACCGGGTAGTCGGCGCGCGGCCGGGACGGCTTGTCGCGGGTCAGCTCCCGGCCCTCGGCGGCCCACTTCTGCCGCCCGCCGTCAAGCAGCCGCACGTCCGGGTGGCCGAAGAGCGAGAACACCCAGAGGGCGTACGCGGCCCACCAGTTGAAGTTGTCGCCGTAGAAGACGACCGTGTCGTCCCGGCCGATGCCCTTGGCGGCGCACAGCTCGGCGAAACTCCTCGCGTTGAGGTAGTCCCGGGTCACCTGGTCGTTCAGCTCGGTGTGCCAGTCCACCTTGACGGCACCGGGGATGTGACCGGTGTCGTAGAGCAGCACGTCCTCGTCGCACTCGACGACGACGAGGCCCTCGTCGCCCAGGTGATCGGCCAGCCACTGGGTGGTGACGAGCCGCTGCGGGTCCGCGTACGACTGGAGTCGGGGATCGGGATCGCTCGGCACAGACATGATCCCCAAGGTACGCCGGATCGCGGGCCGGCGGCCCGCCATCGGCAACCGGGTCGCCGGAGACGGGTGCGAGCAGCGAATGCGGGGGTGTGGTCAGGCGCGGCGGTGGGCGATCCGGCCGGCAACCACGGTCACCAGGCAGGCGCCGTCGGCGTCGAACACGGCCAGGTCCGCGCGACCGCCCGGCACCAGTGCCGGCGGCACGGCGGCGGGCAGCACCCGCAGGTCGCCCCGGTCCAGGGCGGCCCGCAGCGCGGGATCGGCAACCTGTCGCGCCAGCACCGCGGTCACTCCCCGACGCAGCAGCGCGTGCACCCGCTCGCGCGGGGTGTCGGCGGCTGGCAACGGGGCGTCGTGCAGCAGCCCCGGCCCGAGCGTGCCCGGCCAGCGGCGGATCCGGGCCCCGGCGTACGTCCCGGTCAGCTCGGCCAGCGGCCCGACCGCGACGATCCGGTCGGCCCGGACCGCGACGGCGGCCCCGGCGGTCGGCGGGGCGTCGGGAGCGGTCCGCAGCAGCGGCGCGGTGTGCAGGGTGAGCACGGCTCAGTCCGTGACCGGGCCGAGCGACGGCCGCTTCGCGGTGACCGTGTCGCCGGACGAGCGGCCGGTGAGCCGGCGCTTGATCCACGGCGCCAGGTGCTGCCCGGCCCAGCGCAGGTCGGCGGCCCGGGCGGCCAGCCAGGGCGTCGGCGCCGGGTGCGGCGGCACCAACAGCCACTCCTCGTCGCAGCCCACGCCGAGCGCGGTCAGCACCTGCCCGGCCACCCGCCGGTGCCCGGCCGCCGAGAGGTGCAGCCGGTCGGTGCTCCACAACATCGGGTTCAGGTAGGTGTCGTCGGCGTACAGGTCGACCAGGATCGCGCCGTGCCGCTCCGCCGTCTCGCCGACGGCCCGGTTGAGCAGTTGGACCCGGGGCGCGACGAGCCGCTGACCGGGCAACCGGGCCATCACGTCGGCGAACCGGAAGAGGACCACGTCGGCGCCGCCGGAGCGCAGGTCCCGCACCACGTCGGCGAAGCGGGCCACCAGCGCGTCCGGGTCGAAGGTGCGGCGCAGCACGTCGTTGCCACCGGCGGCGAAGCTGATCAGGTCGGGCTTCATCGCGAGCGCCGCCGGCACCTGCTCGGCCACCACGTTCGGGAAGAGCCGGCCCCGGATGGCCAGGTTCGCGTACCGGAAGTCGGGGCCGGCCTCGGCGGCCAGCCGGGTGGCCACGAGATCCGCCCAGCCCCGGTACGTGCCGTCCGGGTACGCGTCGTCCATGCCCTCGGTGAAGCTGTCTCCCACCGCCACGAAGCTGCGCCAGCGCACTGGTGACCCTCCGAACCTCCGGCGAACCGTAGCGCCGGACAGTCTGTCACCGCTTCCGCCGCGACCGGCCTCGCCTGCCCGACAAACGTGGCGGAGGTCATCGGCGGCGTCAGGAAGGCGGATCCGCCGGCTCGACCAGGGGCCGACGGTAGGGGCCCCAGGCGACGAACCGATCGAACAGGTCGCGTGGTGTCGGGCCGTCGTGCGGGTTCAGCCGGAACAGGTCGTGGCTCGCCTCGTGATAGAGGCCGGAGAGGTAGACGGCGAGGTCCAGGTGCCGGCCGTCGTACTCGACCTTGAGCAGCAGCCGGGCGGAGGCGCAGGGCCACGGCAGGCCACAGGCCCGGCACAGCCACAGTGGGCGGATGGGCAGATGCGGCGGGTGGTCCGGTGGATACGCCCGAGGCCGGTCGGCGTACGGGCCGAGGCGCGGCACGGGAAGCTGGCCGGAGATCACCAGCGCCCCCCGTTGGTACGGCACCGGAACCAGCGGATCGGGTTGGGCATCTCCTCAGTCCTCCTCGATGACGTGTAGGCCGGGGCCGCCCCTGCACCGGGGGGATTCACGGGCGGCCCCGGAACGGACCGGACGGGAGTGGGTCCGCTACGTGACAGTCTGGTGAGGACGTAACTACTCTCGGAAGGTATCGGCGCCGGCCGTGGCGAGGTCAGGTCGGCTGTTCCGTCCGTGCGGCAGGGCCGTGGCGACGCCGGGAAGATCGTGGAGGAAGCGTGGAAGGTGAGCCGACCGCGGAGCTGATCCGGGCACAACTCCGGCGGCTGCGGCTTAACGCCAACCTGAGCCAGGAGGAGTTCGGGAAACTGGTCCACTTCTCCGGTTCCCAGGTGTCCGCCGTCGAGCTGGGGCAGCGGCCGCTGGACCGCTTCTTCCTCAAGCGGGCGGACGAGGTGCTGGGGACCGGTGGCCTGCTGACGTCCCTGCTCAAGCTGGCCGAACGGGACGGCCAGCCCAGTTGGCTACGCCCCTGGCTGGAAGCGGAGCGCAATGCCCAGCAGCTCTGGTGCTACCACCCGACACTCGTTCCCGGCCTGCTCCAGACCGAGAACTACGCCCGCGCGGTGATCCGGGCCGACGACATGCTGAGTGACGACGAGGTGGAGAAGCGGGTGGCGGTCCGGTTGGAGCGGCAGGCCGTTCTCGGCCGGCCACAGCCGCCCAAGCTCGTGGCGGTGATCGAGGAGGCCGTTCTCCGCCGAGCCGACGAGAGCTTCCGGGGGATCATGACGCAGCAGGTCGCCCACCTGGTCCAGTGCGTCGAGCGTCCGCACGTCAGCGTGCACGTCATCCCGGCGGAAGTCAGCACACACGTCGGGCTCGCCGGTCCGTTCACCCTCGCGCGGGGCGACGACGGCGGATGGGTCGGCTACCTGGAGAACCAGCTCGGCGGCACGCCGATCGACAAGGACGAAGACATGGCTATCCTGATCGCCAGATGGGAGAGCGTCCGCAGCGAGGCACTGCCTCGGCGGCAGTCGGCCGAGCTGGTGAAGGAAGTGATCACGTCATGGACCTGACCGGCGCGACCTGGCGCAAGTCCACCCGCAGCGGCAACAGCGAATGCGTCGAGGTGGCCGACAACCTGCCCGGCGTCGTGCTGGTGCGCGACACCAAGGACCGCAGCGGCGGCACGCTCCGCTTCGCCCCCGAGGCGTGGCAGTCGTTCGTCGACTTCACCAGGCGGCGCTGACCGGCGTAGCGCAACCACTCCGCTGCGAATCGGGCACCCCCGGATCGCCGACGTCGATCGCCCCGGTCGGCGTGCGCAGCATGCGGAACGGCTGGCGAGCCGGCCAAATCCGATCGCCCGCCCGGCAGCCCGGTCGTACGCTGCGCCAATGCTGCTACGCATGTCGACCCTGTTGCTCCGGACCCTGCGCGAGGACCCGGCCGACGCGGAGGTGCCGAGCCACCGGCTCCTGCTGCGGGCCGGCTACATCCGTCGCGCCGCACCGGGCGGCTACACCTGGCTGCCGCTGGGCAAGCTGGTGCTGGACCGGGTCACCGAGGTGGTCCGGCAGGAGATGACGGCGATCGGCGACCAGGAGGTGCACTTCCCGGCGCTGCTGCCGGCGGAGCCGTACCGGACGAGCGGCCGGTGGACGGAGTACGGCGACGACATCTTCACCTTCGCCGACCGGCGCGGCGCCGAGCACCTGCTCGCGCCCACCCACGAGGAGCTGGCCGCGCTGCTGGTCAAGGACCTGTTCACCTCGTACCGGGACTTCCCGGTGACGCTCTTCCAGATCCAGACGAAGTTCCGGGACGAGGCCCGGCCCCGGGCCGGCCTGCTGCGCGGGCGCGAGTTCCTGATGAAGGACGCCTACTCGTTCGACCTCGACGACGCGGGGCTGGCGGCGGCGTACGACCGGCACCGGGGCGCGTACCGGCGGATCTTCGACCGACTCGGGCTGGAGCACACGATCGTGCGGGCGACGTCGGGGGCGATGGGCGGTTCGGCGTCGGAGGAGTTCCTGGCGGCGACGCCGGTCGGTGAGGACACCTTCGTCGGCTGCACCGCCTGCGACTACGCCGCGAACACGGAGGCGGTGACCACGCCCGCCCCGCCGGCCGGCGACCCGGACGCGCAGCCGGCGGCCCAGGTGCACGACACCCCCGAGACCCCGACCATCGCCAGCCTGGTCGAGTTGGCCAACGCCCGGCGGCTGGGCGGCCGGGACGACTGGACCGCCGCGGACACCCTGAAGAACGTGGTGCTCCGCCTGCGCCGGCCCGGCGCGGAGGAGGCCGAGCTGCTGGTGGTGGGGCTGCCCGGCGACCGCGAGGTGGACCTGAAGCGGCTCGGCGCGGCGGTCGCGCCGGCCACCGTGGACGTCTTCGACGGTTGGGACGCCCACCCGGACTTGGTCCGCGGCTACATCGGCCCGCAGGTGATGGCGAAGCTCGGCATCCGCTACCTGGTCGACCCGCGGGTGGTGCCGGGCACCGCCTGGCTGACCGGCGCGAACGAGCCGGGCCGGCACGCGACCGGGGTGGTCTGCGGCCGGGACTTCGTGCCGGACGGCACGATCGAGGCGGCCGAGGTGCGGGCCGGCGACCCGTGCCCGGCCTGCAGCACAGGCGAGCTGACCATGCGGCGGGGCATCGAGATCGGGCACATCTTCCAGCTCGGCCGCCGCTACACGGACGCCTTCGCCGTCGACGTGCTCGGCCCGGCCGGCAAGCCGGTCCGGCCGACCATGGGCTGCTACGGCATCGGGGTGTCCCGGGCGGTGGCCGCGATCGCCGAGCAGCACCACGACGAGCGGGGCCTGGTCTGGCCGGCGGCGGTCGCGCCGTGCGACGTACACCTGGTCGCCGCCGGGAAGGGACCGCAGCTGGAGGCGGCGCTGGAGCTCGGCGGACGGCTCGCCGCCGCCGGCCTGCGGGTGCTGGTCGACGACCGGACGCACGTCTCGGCCGGGGTGAAGTTCACCGACGCCGAGCTGGTCGGCGTCCCCCGCGCCGTCGTGGTCGGCCGCCGCCTCGCCGAGGGGTACGTCGAGCTACGCGACCGGGCCTCCAACGAGCGCGTCGAACTGCCGGTCGAGGGGCTGGCGGAGCGACTCGTCGCGGAGGTGCGCCGGGAGCGCGGGGACGGGGTGTAGCGGGCGCGCCACGGGGTACCGCAGTCCGATCGGCCGGATGTTCTCTGGAGGCTCTCATGACCGGTTACCGGGTCAGCGACGTGATGACGAAGCAGGTCATCTACCTGCCCGCCGAGACCACCCTGGACGAGGCGGCCCGGGTGATGAAGGAGGCGGACATCGGCGACGTGGTGGTCACCGACGGTGCCACCCTCGCCGGCATGCTCACCGACCGGGACATCGTGGTGCGGGCGGTGGCCGAACGCAGCGACCCGGCCGCCACCACCATCGGCTCGATCATCACCCGGGAGGTGGTGATGATCGAGCAGCACTCGACCGCGGCCGAGGCGGCGGCCCTGATGCGGGAGCGGGGCATCCGGCGGGTGCTGGTCTGCGACGCAGATCGCAAGCTGGTCGGCATCGTCTCCCTCGGCGACCTCGCGATGCAGCTCGACCCCCAATCGGCGCTGAGCGAGATCAGCGAGCAGGCCCCGACCGTCTGAGGTGTAAGGAAGGGCCCCTTCCTAACGCCTCCGGTAGAGGAAGGGGCCCTTCCTAACGGCGGTAGCCTCGAAGGCATGTCTTCCATGCCGGCCCGGCTGTCCGAGATCGTCGACGAGTTCGCCGCCGCGCCCCGCGACGTGGTGCTGGAGATGCTGCTGGAGTACGCCGACGTCGTCCCGCCGCTGCCCGCCGGCTCCACCGACCGGGAGGGCATGGAGCAGGTGCCCGAGTGCCAGACGGCGTTCTTCCTGCGCGCCCGGGTGACGCCGGAGAAGACGGTGGAGACCCTCTTCGACTGCCCGCCCGAGGCGCCCACCACGCGGGCGTTCGCCGGCATCCTCGCCGAGGGGCTGGCCGGGGCGAGCCCGGACGAGGTGCTCGCCGTCCCCGACGACCTCTACCAGCGGATGGGGCTGGCGCAGGCGATCAGCCCGCTGCGGGTGCGCGGCGGCACGGCGATCCTGGCCCGGCTGAAGCGGCAGGTCCGGGAACAGATCGGCTGACCTGGGGGTTGTCAACCGGCATGGAGATCGAGATCTACGCCGACGTGGTCTGCCCCTGGTGCTACATCGGCAAGCGTCGGCTGGAGCAGGCCCTGGAGTCGTACGACGGCGAGGTGACCGTCCGCTACCGGCCGTACCAGCTCGACCCGTCGCCGGTGCCCGAGCCGCGCCCGCTGGTCGAGGCGATGGCCGCCAAGTTCGGCGGGCAGGACCGCGCCCGGCAGATGTTCGGGCACGTCACCGAGGTGGCCGCGGGCGCCGGACTGAAGCTCGACTTCGACCGCGCGGTCGCGGCGAACACCTTCGACGCGCACCGGCTGGTCTCCTGGGCCACCGACCGTGGCCGTGCCGCCGAGACGGTCGACGCGCTCTACCGCGCCCACTTCACCGACGGGGTCGACGTCGGCTCCCGGGACGCGCTCGCCGCACTCGCGGGCGAGGTCGGCCTGGACGCGGCGGAGGCGCGCCGCTTCCTCGACTCCGACGAGCGGGTGGCCGACGTCTCCGCCGAGCTGGCCGCCGCCCGCCAGATCGGGGTGACCAGCGTGCCGACCTTCGTCCTGGCCGGCAAGTACGCGGTCACCGGCGCCCAGGAACCGGAGACGCTGCTCGCCGCGCTGGCCGAGGTGGAGCGCCGCGAGTCCGCCGGCTGAACCGACCCACCCGACCGGCGCCGATGTTTCACGTGCAACGGTATCGACGCCGGGCAATGACTAGGCCGGTCGGGCCAGGTCCTCCACCACGCGGGCGCCGGGCAGCACGCCGAGCGCCGGCCCCGGCAGCGCGATCTTGCTGTGCCGTACGCCGGACCCGATGATCACGTGCGGCGTGGCGATCACCCGGGAGTCGACCAGGATCGGCCACTGCTCCGGCAGGCCGATCGGGGTGATGCCGCCGTACTCCATGCCGGTCAGCTCCACCGCGTCGGCCATCGGCGCGAAACTCGCCTTGCGGACGTCGAGCGCCCGGCGGGCCACCCCGTTCACGTCGGCGCGGGTGGTGGCGAGCACGACGCAGGCCGCGTAGCGGACGACCCCCTCGCGCTTGCCGGCCACCACCACGCAGTTGGCCGACACGTCCAACCCCACCTCGTACGCGGCACAGAAGGCGGCGGTGTCGGCCAGCTCGGCGTCGATCGGCGCCACCAGCACGTCGTCGACGTCCACCGGAGCGTCGACGGGCCACTGCCCGATGGCGGCGGCGACCGGCGGGGCGAGCAGGTCGAGCCGGGTGCGGGCGGGTTCGGTCTTCAGCGTCCCCATCACGCCTGTGATCCTCGCACCGCTCCGCCCGCCCCGCCCACCGGAGCCCAGCCCGTCCCGGGGACCGGTCACCCGGCCGGGGACTGCCCGCCCGGCGAGCGGTCACCGGGCGGTCGGACGTCGGTCAACTGCCGGTGAGGAAACCGTTCTCGCGGAGCAGCGTCCGGTCCCGCGCGGCGGCCAACTCCTCCGCCCGCTCGGCCTGGATCCGGCGCACCTCCATCTCCTCCAGGGCGTGGCGGATGGCGAGTCGGATGACGCCGTACAGGAAGACGAACCCGGCGACGTAGAGGATGACGGTGGCGACCATGGCGAACATGGCGTCACGGTAGGCCGGACGTGAACGCGCGGGCCGTTCATCTTGCGCCGGTTCCCCCGTACGTGTCGGCAAGGTGGTCGGCCCAGGTCCGGGCACCCGTCGGGGTCGCCTCGGTGACCAGGCCGCCGGAGCGCAGGGCGCGGCCGACCTTCCCCGGGATCCGCACCGGCAGCAGCGGGCGGCGGGACCGCCGGGCGGCGTTCCAGGCCCGGACCGCCTCGTCGAAGCGGATCACCTCCGGCCCGCCGTACTCCTCGACGCCGTGCAGCGGACCGGCCGTGAGCCGCTGGACCAGCCGGCCCGCGACCTCGCCGGGGTCGACCGGCTGGGCGAGCACCGCCGGGTCGCCGATCACCGGGCCGAGCCGGCTCGCGCCGCGCAGCATGCCGTCGAGGAACTCGGGGAACTGGGTGGCCCGCAGCACCGTCCAGGGCACCGGCCCGGCCGCCACGACCCGCTCGGCGGCGAGTTTGTGCCGGTAGTAGGGGATCGGGACCCGGTCCACCCCGACGATCGAGACGTAGCCGAGGTGCCGTACGCCCGCCCGACCGGCGGCGACGACCAGCCGGCGGGTGCCGAGCACGTCGACCCGGTGGGTCTGCCGCCCCCGGTTCGGCGACGAGGCCAGGTGCAGCACGGCGTCCACGCCGGCCACCGCCTCGGGCAGCCCTTCCCCGGTGGCCAGGTCGACCACCACCCACTCCGCCGACGGATCGGTACGCGGCCGCCGGCTCGTCGCCCGCACGCTCCAGCCCTCGTCGCGCAGCCGCGGCAGCACCACCCGCCCGAGCCGACCGCCCGCCCCGGTAACCAGCACCCGCATGGTTTCCCCCTTCTCCGGCGTCCCGCGCCCGCCGCGCGGCCACGGTGCTGACGGCGCCGCCCCGACGGGCGTGACCGGCTGTGCGCCGGCCCACCCGAGCAGATCGGCCACCGGCATGGCGTGACCGGCCGCGCCCCGCTCACCGGAGCAGGTCGGCCGCCGTCAGCAGCACGAAGAACCCGATCACGATCTCGCTGACCACCCAGGAATGCTGCCGGGCCCAGTCCCGGATCCGGGGCAGCACCGTCGCGGCCCGGTACCCGAGCAGCAGCAGCGCCAGCAGGGGCAGGGCCAGCAACGCGAGGGTGAGCAGGACGAACGGCAGCAGGTGCCACCAGGGCAGGTCGTGCCGGGCGGCGCTCGCCCCCACGGTGACCATCGTGAGGTCGTCCGACGGCATGGCCAGGAAGAGCAGCACGCCGAGCCGCAGCGCGTAGCCGGGGCCGGCCCGCTGGAGCCCGCCCATCCACCTCGGCGTGCCCGCGGTGTGCCGGCGCAGGAAGACCACCACCGCCAGGACGACCAGCAGCGCCAGCACCACCACGTCGATCCGGCTCTCGACCGCGCGACGCCCGCCCCCACCGGCCCCGACGTTGACCTTCACGGCCCGGGTGACCAGCCAGCTCGCCGTCACCCCGGCCGAGACCACGAGCCCCGCGCCGGCCAGGTAGCCCAGCGAGGCGGCACGCGGCCGGTCGGCCGAGGCGAGGAAGACCGCTGCGACCAGCTGGGTCCCGGCGACCATCACCACGGCCATCGGCAGGATGGTCAGGAAGTTCATCGCCCGCCCATCCTCCCGGTCGCGCCGTCCGTCCCGGGTCGATTCGCCACATCCCCGGTGCCGGCCGGGGGCGGACGGCGGCAAGCCCGGAGCCGGCGCATTCCACCACGCGTCCGGCCGGACGCGGGCCCGGCCGGACGCGCGGCCAGCAGGACGCGCGGTCAGCAGGACGCGCGGTCAGCAGGACGCGCGGTCAGCAGGACGCGCGGTCAGCAGGACGTGCGAACTCCGGACGTCCCGGGCACGACCCGGCCCGCGAGCAGGACGCCCACCAGGGCCAGCCCGCTCGCCACCGCGAGCGTGCCGGCGTAGCTGCCCGGTCCCGGGGCCGCGCCGGCGGCGAGCACCGCGCCGGTGAGCGCCAGCACGGTCGCCGCGAAGAGCGAGTCGCCCAGTTGCAGGGACGAGCTGTTGCGGCCCTGCTCGCCAGGGGCGGACAGCTCCAGGGTGAGCACCGACAGCGAGGGGTAGAGCAGCCCCATGCCGAGCCCCGCGCCGGCCCAGCCGAGCACCCCGACCCACACCGGCACCGCCGGCGCGACGGCGATCGTCACCACGGCGATGCCGGCCGTGATGCAGGCCAGCCCCGCTCTCGGCAGGGTGGCCCGGGAGCGCGGCGCGTGCATCCGCCCCTGCGCCCAGGAGCCCACCGACCAGGCGAGCGCGCCGGTGGTGAGGACCAGGCCGGCCGCCGTCGGCGACAACCCACGCTCCCGGGCGAGCATCAGCGGGATCACCACCTCGGCGCCGACGAACGCCGCCGAGGCCAGCCCACGCAGCCCGATCACGGTCGGCAGGCCCCGGCCGGCCCGCAGGAACCCGGCCGGCAGCAGCCGCGGCGCGCAGACCAGCAGGCCGACCAGCGCCAGTGCCACCAGGCCGGCGGCGGTGGCGCCGCGCTGCTGGCCCCCGACGTGCAGCAGTGCGGCGCTCACCCCCGCCCCGCAGGCCCAGCCGATCCGGGCCGCCGCGCCGGCCGGCGGTCCCGTCGTCGTCGTGGCCGCGCCGATCGCGCGCAGCCCGGGGTGGATCAGCAGCACCGCCGGCACCGCCACCACCGGCACCGCCAGGAAGACCCACCGCCAGCCGAGGTGCTCCACGATCAGGCCGGCCAGCGCCGGCCCGACCAGCGACGGTACGACCCACGCGGCGGCGAACGCCGCGAAGATCCGCCGGTGCAGCGCCTCCGGGTACGCCTGCCCGACGATGACGTAGAGCGCCACCGAGAGCAGGCCGGAACCGAACCCCTGCACGATCCGGCCGGCCACCAGTGCGCCCATGGCCGTGGCACTGCCGGCGACGACCAGTCCCACCACGAACCAGACGAGCCCGTGCCACATCGGCGCCCTGGGGCCCCGGGCGTCGCACCAGATGCCGGAGGCCACCATCGCGAGCACGCCGGCCGCGAACGGGCCGCCGAAGGCGATCCCGTAGAGGGCCAACCCGTCGAGGCTGCGGGCGACGGTCGGCATCGCGGTGCCCACCGCGAGCGCCTCGAACGCGAGCAGCGAGACCAGCGCGACGCTGCCGACCGTCATCGCGCGCAGCCGGGGCGCGAAGAGGCCGGCCGCGGGCGGAACCGGGACGGTCGGCGCCGCCGTGGCGGTCACCGCCGGCCCGCCGGACGGGGCAGCCGGTGGCGGGCGCGGACCCGGGGGCCCGCCGGGCCCACCGCCTCGGAGCGGAGCAGTTCGATCAACATGGGGTCAGCCTCCGACCTCAACCCGCATTGAGGTCAAGGGTGACCCGCCTCTCTCAGGCCGCCTCCAGCGCCTCCCCGAGCCCCTTCGCCAGCCCGGACAGGTGCTGGTCGGCCAGCAGGTGGCCGGCGGTGATCACCAGCGCCAGCGGCCACTCGATGACCTGGAGCGCGGCGAGCACCCCGAGGCCCGCGTAGTAGGCGAGCTTGTCCGGCGGCGGGACGGCGACCTCCCCCAGCCCCGGGATCTCCACCCGCCGGGTGAACGCCCGGATCGTCTCGTGCGCCCCGCTGAGCGGTCGCGTCAGTGTGCTCATCCGGCCTCCCCGATGACGGTGACAGTGGATCCGGGATTCCACCGGCGCGGCCGTCCATGCACCGCCGACGGGGGGAGAAACTTCCCCTGCTCGGAGGGCATAACGGACGGCCCGCCGGGAAGCCAGGGCGCCGGAGCGGAGGCGTGGGAGGCGAGATGGCGTACGGCGGGAGCAGCAGCAGCGGGGGGCCTGGCCGGCGCCTGTCCGGTCGTACGCCTCGATGACCTCGCTGGGCCGCGCCGCCGGCCGGCTCCTGCCGTCCGTCGCCGTGCCGCAGGTCGTCGGCGAGGCGTCCCGGACCGTCGGCGCCGCCGCCACCCGGCTGGCCCGGGCTGCCGGGCTGACCAAGCGTCGGGTCTGGTCCCGGCCCGGGCGGCACCACATCGAGGTGCACGGCGTCTGCCAGGACGGCGGCGACACCCTCGCCCGGCAGGTCGAGGCGGCGCTGGAGCGGATGCCGGGGGTGGAATGGGCCCGGGTCAACGCCCCGTCGGGCCGGGTGGTCGTGGCCGTCGGTACGCCGGAGCCGAGCCTGCGCGACCTCGTCGCGGCCGTCGCCCGCGCGGAACGCACCTGTCCGCACGAGCCGGACCCGGAGATCCCGCCGCCGCACCCTCCCGAGGAGGGGCCGCGCACGCCGCGCACCCTCGGCGGGCTGGCCTCCGACGCCCTCGGCCTGACCATCTCCGCCGCCACGAGGATCCTGCCGTTCACCCCGGTGCCCGGGGAGGTCGCCGGGCTGCTCGGCGCGGTCGACCTGCACCCGAGGCTGCACGCGCTGGCCGACCGGGGCCTGCGCGCCGATCCGCGCGCCGACCTGCTGTTCCCGCTGGCCGAGGCGGTCGTGCAGGGCCTGACCGGCGGCTGGACCGGAATCGTGCTCGACGGCGCGCAGCGGGTGGTGCAGTGGGGTGAGGCGCGGGCCCAGCTCCGGGCCTGGACGCAGGCGGAGCCACGGCTGACCGGGGACCCGGAGCGGGCCGTCGCCCGGACGCCGAAGGTCGAGCGTCCCCGCCCGAAGCCGGACGGCCCGGCCGAGAAGTACGTCGTCCGGATGCTCACCGCCGGCGCCGCCGCCGCGGCCGCCGCCACGCCGGTGGTGGGCCCGAAGCGGGCCGCCGCGCTGGGGCTCTCCGCGCTGCCGAAGGCTCCCGGCAGCGGCCGCGAGGGCTACGCCGCACAGCTCGGCCGGATCCTCGCCCGGCGCGGGGTGATCGCGATGGACCGCAGCGTGCTGCGCGAGCTCGACCGGATCGACACGCTGGTGCTGGACGCGGCGGTGCTCGGCTCCGACCGGGGCGTGCTGGCGGACCTGGCGCCGCTGGCCGGGGCGGACGTCGGACAGGTGGCGACACGCGCGTTCACGCTGTTCGACCCGGCCGCACCGTGGGAGCTGCGGAGCGCCGACGGCTGGCGGCTCGGGCCGCTGGACGCGCTGGACGCCGAGGACCCGGGTGACACCACCGACAGCCATCGGCTGCGCGCGGGCGGCGGATCCCTGCTCGGCCTGGCCGACGGCGACACCCTCGCCGCCGTGCTGCGGGTCGACCCGGAGCCCGCGCCGGGCGTGGACGCCCTGCCGACCGCCGCCCGCCAGGCCGGCCTACGGGTCGTCGTGGCCGGCGACGACGACCGGCGGTACGGCTTCGCCGACGCCCACCTGCCCGGCGGCGACCGGTTGGCCGAGTCGGTGCGGACGCTACAGTTCGCCGGGGCGGTGGTGATGGTGGCCTCCGGCGACCGGGCCGCGCTCGGCGTCGCCGACTGCGGCCTGGGAATCTCCGCCCCGGAGGACCTGCCGCCCTGGGGCGCGCACCTGCTGGTCGGCACCGACCTGCGGGTGGTGGCGCTGCTGATCGAGGCGACCGGGGTGGCCCGCCGGATGACCCGGCAGAACCTCGGCCTGGCCCTGGCCGGCACGGGCCTCGGCGCGCTGGGGGCGTTCACCGCCGCACCCGCGCAGCTGCCCGGCCGCACCCTCGCCGCCGTGAACGGCGCGGCCGCGCTGGCCTTCGCGCACGGCGTCGTACGGGCGCGCCGCCTGCCCGACCGGGCGGACGCCCCGGCGCCGGCGGTCACCGCCTGGCACCTGATGCCGTCCTCGGCCGTTCTCGACCAGCTCGACACCGCTCCGGGCGGGTTGGCCACGGCCGAGGCCGAGCGCCGCCGGAGCGGCGGGACCGGGCAGCCCACCGGGCCGACCGGGCTGCTGCGCGCCTTCGTCGACGAGCTGGCCAACCCGCTGACACCGGTGCTCGCCGCCGGGGCGGTGCTCTCCGCCACCTTCGGCTCGCTGGTCGACGCCGCCCTGGTCGGCGGGGTGGTCGGCGGGTCCGCGCTGCTCGGCGCGGTGCACCAGCGCAACACCGAGCGGTCGCTGGCCGAGCTGTTGTCCCGCTCGGCGGTGACCGCCCGGGTGCGCCGGGACGGCGCGGAACGGGTGCTGCCCGCCGAGGACCTGGTGCCGGGGGACGTCATCCTCCTCGAATCGGGGGACGCCGTCCCGGCCGACTGCCGGGTGCTGGAGTCGGCCGGCCTGGAGACCGACGAGTCCTCGCTCACCGGCGAGTCGCTGCCGGTCGGCAAGACCGACCAGCCGGTCGTCGCCGCGGCGGTCGCCGACCGGCGGTCGATGCTCTACGAGGGCACCACCGTCGCCGCCGGCCAGGGCACGGCGGTGGTGGTGGCGACTGGCGCGGATACCGAGGCCGGGCGGAGCCTGGCGATGGCCCGGCAGGCCCCTCCGGCGAGCGGCGTGGAGGCCCGGCTGGGCCGGCTGACCCGGGCGGCGATCCCGCTGGCCGCCAGCTCGGCGGTGGCGGTGGCCGGCGCGGGCCTGCTGCGGGGCGTACCGCTGGCGGAGACCGCCGCGACCGCCGCGAACCTGGCCGTCGCCTCCGTACCGGAGGGGCTGCCGTTCCTGGTCAGCGCCGCCCAGTTGGCCGCCGCGCGGCGGCTGGCGGAGCACGGCGCGCTGGTCCGCAACCCACGCACCATCGAGGCGCTCGGCCGGGTGGACGTGCTCTGCTTCGACAAGACCGGCACGCTCACCGAGGGGCAGCTGATGCTCGCCGGGGTCGGCGACGACAGCCGGTACGCCCCGGTCGACCGACTCGACGACGGTCAGCACGCCACCCTCGCCGCCGCCCTGCGGGCCACCCCGGCCGCCGCCGACCCGCACGCGCTGGCCCAGCAGACCGACCGCGCCGTCCGCTACGGCGCCCAGGCGGCGGGGGTGGTCGAGCAGACCGGCGCGGACGGGTGGGAGTCGGTCGGCGGCCTGCCGTTCGAGCCGTCTCGCGGCTACCACGCCACGGTGGGGCGCAGCGGGGGCCTGCTGCTGCTCAGCGTGAAGGGGGCGCCGGAGTCGGTGCTGCCCCGATGCTCCGCCTGGCGTACGCCGGGGGGACGCGACGAGCCGCTCGACGACAAGGGGCGCGACGGGCTGCACGCGACGCTCGCCGACCGGGCCGGGGCGGGGCACCGGATCCTCGCCGTGGCGGAGTGCCGGGTCTCGTCGCCCGGCGTCACCGACGAGCAGGTGCGCGACCTGACCTTCCTCGGCTACCTGGCCCTCGCCGACGGGGTGCGGGAGAGCGCCGCCCCGGCCGTACGCCGGATCCGCCAGGCCGGCGTGCACACCATCATGATCACCGGAGACCATCCGGCGACCGCCGAGGCGATCGCGGCCACCATCAGCGACCACGACGGGCAGCGGGTGGTCACCGCGACGGAACTCGACCAGCTCGACGACGAGGCCCTCGCAACCCGGCTGGCCGCCACGGACGTGGTGGCCCGGTGCACCCCCGCGCACAAGGTGCGCATCATCCAGGCGTTGCAGAAGTGCGGGCGTACGGTCGCGATGACCGGGGACGGCGCCAACGACGCGCCGGCGATCCGGCTGGCCGACGTGGGCATCGCGCTCGGCCAGCGGGGCACCCCGGCGGCCCGCGCGGCCGCCGACCTGGTGGTCACCGACGACCGGTTGGAGACCATCATCGCCACCCTGGTCGAGGGCCGGGCGATGTGGTCCTCGGTACGCCACGCGCTCAGCATCCTGGTCGGCGGCAACCTCGGCGAGATCGCGTTCAGCGTGCTCACCGCCGCCGCCACCGGCCGGTCGGCGCTCACCGGGCGACAGCTCCTCCTGGTCAACCTGCTCACCGACCTCGCTCCGGCGCTGGCGATCGCGATCCGGCCCCCGGCTGCGGACCGCACCGACAGCCTGTTGCGGGAGGGCCCGGACACCTCCCTCGGCGAGACGATGACCCGGGAGATCGGGCTGCGCGCGGCCGCCACCACGCTGGGCGCCACCGCCGGCTGGACGCTGGCCCGCTACACCGGGCGGCCCCGGCGGGCGGGCACGGTCGCGCTGGTGTCGCTGGTCGGCACCCAGCTCGGGCAGACCGTGCTGGCCGGCGGCACCAGCCCGGCCGTGCTCGCCTCCACCGCCGTGTCGCTCGGAGCGCTGGCGGCGGTCGTGCAGACCCCGGGGGTCAGCCAGTTCTTCGGCTGCACGCCGCTCGGGCCGGTCGGCTGGACCATCGCCACAGGCTCGGCGCTCGGCGCGACCTTCGCCAACGGGGCGCTCAGCCGCCTGGTGGAACGCCTGCCGCAGTCCGGCCCGCACGGCGCGGAACAATCCGAGGGCAGCAGGGAACAATCCGAGGGCAGCGCGAAACAATCCGACGGCAACGCGGAACAATCCGACGGCGGCGCGGGCGACGCGGCGTCGCAGCGGTGACCGCCGCTTGAGCCGTCAGCCTTCCCTGCCGACGCTGTCGAGCTGCCCCACAGACGGGGCAGGCCCGTCCGCCGCACGCCCGTCGGCGTCAGCCGTGGGCCGCACCGTGAACTTCACCTGGGCCCGGCCGCCCGGCCCGTGGCTTCACCTGGCTGCCCCGCCCATCGGTCTCATGAACGGGGCAGCTCGACAGGACCCCGGCCGGGCCGGTCAGGAGCCGTCCGGCGCGTCGGGCAACAACCGGCAAGGGGGTCGATCCCCAGCGGCTATCGCCGCCTCGTCGAGCCCCGCCGCCCCCGGTCGGGCGTCAGTCCGCCGGCTGCCAGGTGGCGGCGGCGCGGCGCAGCCGGTCGTTGATCGCACGGCCGACGCCGACCTCCGGAACCGGCTCGACCACGATCTCGCCGACCCCGGTGGCGTCCAGTTCGTGCAGCGCGTCGAACAGCCGCGCGGCGGCCTCGGTGAGGTCACCGGCGGCGGAGAGCACCTCGACCGCCGCCCAGTCGCCCGCTGGCGGCTCGCGGAAGGCCAGGAAGCTCCGCCGGACCCCGTCGGCCGCCGGCGGCTCGCCGCCCGACGCCAACCGCAACGGCGTACGCGGGGCGTAGTGCGCCGCCAGCGTGCCGGGCGCGACCGGCTGCCCCGAGCTGCCGGGGCGTACGGTCACCGGGCCGACGGCCTCCTCCAGCGCCTCCAGTGGCAGCGCGCCGAGGCGCAGCACCACCGGCCGCTCGCCCCGGGCGTCCACGATGGTCGACTCGATCCCGCACCGAGTCGGCCCGCCATCGAGCACCACGTCCACAGCCGCCCCAAGGCCCCGCACCACGTGCTCGGCCCGGGTCGGGCTGAGCTGACCGAACCGGTTCGCGCTCGGCGCCGCCACCGGCACCCCGGCCTCGGCGATCAGCGCCCGCGCGTGCGCGTTGTCCGGCACCCGGACCGCCATCGTCGCCAGCCCGGAGGTGACGATCGGCGGGATCGCCGCCGGCCGGTCCACGATCAGCGTGAGCGGCCCCGGCCAGAAGCGCTCGGCCAGCGCCGCCACCGCCGCCGGCACCGCCCCGACCAGCTTCTCCAGCTCGGCCGCGTCGGCGAGGTGCGTGATCAGCGGGTCGAAGCTGGGCCGCGCCTTCGCCTCGAAGATCCGGGCGGCCGCACGGGCGTCCAGCGCGTTGGCGCCGAGCCCGTAGACGGTCTCGGTGGGAAAGGCCACCAACCCGCCGGTACGCAGGACGGAAGCGGCCTCGGCGATGCCGCTGTCGGCCGGGAGCACGCGCGGGGATCCGGTGGTCACGGCTCGACGCTAACGTGCCGGGGCGGGCGGCTAGTGGGCGGCCAGGCAAAACTGTGACCGCCGGCCGCTGCTTCTTTCCCATCCGTACGCGAGGATGGCGGCATGCTCCGTCTTCCTCGGGCTCTGCTGCTGGACTTCGGCGGTGTACTGGCGGATGCGCCGCCACAGCAGCCCGCCCCGCCGGTGCTGGTGCGACGACTGTTCCGGCTCGTCGACGGCGCGGTACCGAGCGAGCAGATCGCCCGGGACCTGACCGAGGGCGCGCGGTCGTACGCCCTGTGGCGCGACGACGTGGGCAGGACCGGCGATCCCGTAGAGCTGCCGCACGGGCGGGTGTGGGCCGACTTCGTGACCCGCTCCTGGCCGAAGGAGGCCCGCGACGCCGTCGAGCGGGAGGCAACCGCGCTGGCGTACGCCTGGACCTGGCGGGAGGAGTGGGCCGTGCGTCCCGGCATCCCCGAGGCGTTGCGCCACGCCGCCGGGGCCGGCCTCCCGATGGCGGTCGTCAGCAACACGCTCTGCGGTGCCGCCCACCGGGACTTCCTCGCCTCCGCAGGGCTCTCCGACCTGTTCGGGGCCGAGTTCTACAGCGACGAAGCCGGCCCCCGGAAGCCGAACCCGGAATTGGCGCTCCTGGCGGCCCGCGCGCTCGCGGTGCCGATCGGCGACTGCTGGTTCGTCGGTGACAGCGTGCACCGTGACGTCGTCTGCGCCCGTCGCGCCGGAGTCGGCGCGGCGATCCTGATGCGGTCGCCCCGCACGGACCGGGAGGCGGCGCTTCCCGGCGTCGAACCGGACGCGAGGATCGAGGACGGCCACGGGCTGCTCGCGCTGCTGCGCCGGGCCGGAGGCAATCCGGACGGCACGCCGTCGCGGCGTCGCACTACCTGATCCCGGGTGCCATGGACGGTGACGAAGGGCTGGACCTCGCAGAAGAGCTGGTCCTCTCTCCCCTGGAAGATTCGCCGCTATCCCTGTGGGAACTCGGCTGGGCCGAGGCACCGTCACGGCAGCGGGTGGCTGAGGTCCTCGGGCCGGGCCTGGTCTCGTTGGCGTCCCGCGGCCTCATCGAGGTGCGCCGTTTCGAGGGCTGGCCGGCGCAATGGGAACGAGGCGTCCCGGTAACAGGCGACGATCTTGTGCGTGAGAGCGGACACGTCGATATGTGGTCCGACGACTCGGCGCACGGCATGCTGGCGGCTCACATCACCAACGCCGGCATCAGATACCTGTAGTCACCAGCACCTGGGTCAGGAGGGTCGGCGTGATGATTGGCTGCACTCGGCACCGAGATCAACCAAGGAAAGTGCTGGTGGAGCCCAGGGGACTCGAACCCCTAACCCCTGCCTTGCAAAGGCAGTGCTCTGCCAGTTGAGCTAGGGCCCCGGGGCGGACGATGCCGCCGGTGCGGGCAGTGGCTAGTGCGATCAGCGCAGGTCGGGCGCGGTGGTCGCCTCGTGCCAGAGGGCGCGCTCGTCGTTGGAAGCCTTGATCTTCCTGGCGACCACGGCAGCCACCCCGACGACGCCGGCCAGGATCAGAAGCTTCTTGAACATTGGGGCCTACCCCTCGCGCTCGACTGCCGTCGGACGAATGTGCGGTGGGGCTAGCTGGAATCGAACCAGCGACCTCAGAGTTATCAGCTCTGCGCTCTAACCGACTGAGCTATAGCCCCGCGTAGCGACGAGCAACATTAACCCATCCGCCCGCCCGGCCCCAAATCGGGGGCCACCCGGACATCGGGTGTCGCCGTCGCCCCTGAACCTACCGGAGGCGCCGCGCCCGGCCCAGGCCATTTCGCCGGCCACGCGGCACGGCGCGCCCGGCGCCTGCCCCCCGACGCACGGAAGCCGGGGCTCCGCGCATCGGCGGTGCCCCGGCTACCCGAGGTGGATCAGTCGCGCTCGGCGAGGGTCAGCTCGATGCCCCCGACCAGGTCGGCGCAGACGTTGTAGACGAACGCCCCGAGCGTGGCGAGCGCCGTGAACAGCACGACGTTGACCAGGCCGATCAGCGCCGAGCTGAGGATCACACTCTTGGCGGTGATCTGGAAGCCGCTGGTGCTCTGGCCGCCGCCCGCGCTGACCAGGTCGGTCAGGCTGTCGTTGACGCTGGCGAACACGCCCATCGCGTCGAGGGCCAGGTAGAGCACCGAGGTGGCCACCACCACGACGATGAAGAGCACCACCGAGACGGCGAAGGCGAACTTCATCACGGACCAGGGGTCGATCCGCTTGAGGTTCAGCCGGGCCCGGCGCGGTCCACGCGACGCGGCCGAGCTGACCGACGTACGCGCTGCGCGTACCGCCTCGCCCACGCGCGCGGCTCCGACGGCGGCCGCGCCGCTGATGCCCGGCGGCAGGCCGCCGCCGTTGGCCGGCCGGCCGGCGCCGGTCGGACGGCCACCGTCCGGCTGCGGCTTGGCCGTGCCGGTGACGCGGGGCTGGGTGCCGGTGGCAGTGCCCGTGACCCTCGGCTGTGTGCCGGTGGCGCCGGTCGGCTGGCCGGCGCCGACCGTGAGCGGCTGTGTCGTCGTCGGCTTGGCGGCGGTCGGCTTGGCGGCGGGGGCCGGCTTGTCGCCCCCCACCGTCTCGGTCCTGTCCGCCGCGTCCGCGTCCTCGGAGGGCTTGTCCGGCGGCGGTGTCATGCCGGGAGCCCGGGTGAATTTCGGGGCAGGCGCGTCGGCGGGGACCGTGGCCCGGCCCACGGCCGCGCGGCCGGTCGCTGGTGTGCCGCTCTTGGCGGCCTCCTCGTCGACCGGGTTGGCCGAGGTCCCCGTGTTCCCCGACTTCGCCTGTGTCTCCGTCATTCAACTAGTCCTGTTCGTCAGGCTCGTCGGCATTGCGAGCAATCGCCACGATAGTCACGCCGTCCGGAAGGTCCATCAGCTTGACCCCCATTGTGTTCCGGTCACGGGTACGGCGTACAGGCTTCACCGGAGTCCGAATGACACCACCGTTGCTGGTGATCGCGAACAGCTCGTCGTCCGGGTCGATCACCACCGCGCCGACCAGACCACCACGTCGCTCCGTGATCTTCGCAGTCAGCACGCCCTTACCTCCCCGGCCCTGGACCGGGTATTCCTCGATCGGGGTACGTTTCGCGTAACCCCCGTTCGTGGCCACCAGGACGTCCAGCCCCTCGCGGACCACCTCCATGGCCAGCAGGACGTCGTCCTCGCTGAAGCGCATGCCGATCACGCCCGAGGTGGCCCTACCCATCGGGCGCAGCGCCTCGTCGCTCGCGTTGAACCGGATCGCCTGCGCGTTCTTGGAGACCAGCAGCAGGTCCTCCTCCGGGGCGACCAGCGCCGCCCCGACCAGCTCGTCCTCGTCGCGCAGGTTGATCGCGATGATGCCGCCGGACCGGGGGGAGTCGAACTCCTCGAGCCTCGTCTTCTTCACCAGGCCGTTCTTCGTGGCGAGCACCAGGTAGGGAGCCACCTGGTAGTTCGGGATCTCGATGATCTGCGCGATCTGCTCGTCGGCCTGGAACGCGAGCAGGTTCGCCACGTGCTGGCCCTTGGCCACCCTACTGGCCTCGGGCAGCTCGTACGCCTTGGCCCGGTAAACCCGACCCTTGTTGGTGAAGAACAGGATCCAGTCGTGGGTCGAGCAGACGAAGAAGTGGCTGACGATGTCGTCCTGCCGCAGCGTCGCCCCGCTGACGCCCTTGCCGCCGCGCCGCTGGGAGCGGTAGAGGTCGACCTTGGTCCGCTTGGCGTAGCCGGTGCGGGTGATGGTGACGACCACGTCCTCGCGGGCGATGAGGTCCTCCATCGAGACCTCGCCCTCGAACGGCACGATCTTCGTCCGCCGGTCGTCGCCCCACTTGGCGACGATCTCGCCGAGCTCCTCGGAGACGATCTTCCGCTGCCGCTCGGGCTTGGCGAGGATGTCCTTGAGGTCGGCGATCTCCAGCTCCAGCTTGGCCAGGTCGTCCAGGATCCGCTGGCGTTCCAGGGCGGCGAGCCGGCGCAGCTGCATGTCCAGGATCGCGGTCGCCTGGATCTCGTCGATCTCCAGCAGCCGGATCAGGCCCTGCCGGGCGTCCTCCACCGTGGGCGAGCGCCGGATCAGGGCGATCACCTCGTCGAGGGCGTCCAGCGCCTTGGCCAGACCGCGCAGGATGTGCGCCCGCTCCTCGGCCTTGCGCAGCCGGAACGCCGTCCGCCGGCGGATCACGTCGATCTGGTGGTCGACGTAGTAGCGGATGAACTGGGCGAGGTTGAGCGTGCGCGGCACACCGTCGACCAGCGCCAGCATGTTGGCGCCGAAGGTCTCCTGGAGCTGGGTGTGCTTGTAGAGGTTGTTCAACACCACCTTGGCGACGGCGTCGCGCTTGAGCACGAGCACGATCCGCATGCCCGTACGCCCGGAGGACTCGTCGCGGATGTCGGCGATGCCGGCGAGCTTGCCCTCCTTGATCAGCTCGGCGATCCGCTCGGCGAGGTTGTCCGGGTTGACCTGGTAGGGCAGCTCGCTGACCACCAGGCAGGGGCGGCCACGCTTGTCCTCCTCGACCTCCACCACGGCGCGCATCCGGATCGAGCCCCGCCCGGTGCGGTAGGCGTCCTGGATCGCCTGGGTGCCGACGATGAGGCCGTGGGTGGGGAAGTCGGGGCCCTTGACGATGTCCAGCAGCGCGTCGAGGGTGGTGGCCTCGTCCTCGTCCGGATGTTCCAGGCACCACTGCACCGCCGCGCCGATCTCGCGCAGGTTGTGCGGCGGGATCTTGGTGGCCATGCCGACCGCGATGCCTTCGGAACCGTTGACCAGCAGGTTGGGGATCCGCGACGGCAGGATGGTGGGCTCCTTGGCCCGGCCGTCATAGTTGTCCTGCAGGTCGACGGTGTCCTCGTCGATGTCCCGCAGCATCTCCATCGCCAGCGGGTCGAGCTTGCACTCCGTGTACCGCATCGCGGCGGCCGGGTCGTTGCCGGGCGAGCCGAAGTTGCCGTTGCCGTCGACCAGCGGGTAGCGCAGGGACCAGGGCTGCGCCATGCGGACCAGCGCGTCGTAGATCGCCGAGTCGCCGTGCGGGTGGAACTGACCCATCACGTCACCGACGACGCGGGAGCACTTCACGTAGCCGCGGTCCGGGCGGTAGCCGGAGTCGAACATGGCGTAGAGGATCTTGCGGTGGACCGGCTTGAGCCCGTCCCGGACGTCCGGCAACGCCCGCCCGACGATGACGCTCATCGCGTAGTCGAGGTAGGAGCGCTGCATCTCCACCTCGAGCCCGACCGGTTCGATGCGGTCGTGCGCGACGACGGCGCCGACCGTCTCGGGAACCTCGGGCTCGTTCGGTGTGGACTCGGGGATATCGGTCACTGTTAACCCTTATCAGACTCAGAGTCGTTTTCGTGCTGTGGATAACGGCTGTGGAAACCGGCCATGCTGTGGATAACTCTGTGGATTGCCGGGCCGACCGGTGGATGACCGGTCGGCCCGCCGAGCCCCGTCAGATGTCCAGGAACCGGACGTCCTTGGCGTTGCGCTGGATGAACGAGCGGCGCGCCTCAACGTCCTCACCCATCAGCACGCTGAACAACTCGTCGGCGGTTGCCGCGTCGTCGAGCGTGACCTGACGCAGCGTACGCGTCGCCGGGTTCATCGTGGTCTCCCACAGCTCCGGGTAGTTCATCTCGCCGAGACCCTTGAACCGCTGGATGTCGTCCGGCTTCGCGTTCGGCTTCTTCTGCTGGCGCAGCGCGATCAGCCCGTCCCGCTCCCGGTCCGAGTACGCGTACTGCGCGTCGTCACCCCGCTTGTTCCACTTGATCTTGTAGAGCGGCGGGGCGGCCAGGTAGACGTGCCCCAGCTCGACCAGCGGGCGCATGAAACGGAAGAGCAGGGTGAGCAGCAGCGTCTGGATGTGCTGGCCGTCGACGTCGGCGTCGGCCATCAGCACCACCTTGTGGTAGCGCAGCTTCTCCATGTCGAAGTCGTCGTGGATGCCGGTGCCCAACGCGGTGATCAGCGCCTGGACCTCGTTGTTCTTCAGCACCCGGTCGATCCGGGCCTTCTCCACGTTGAGGATCTTGCCGCGGATCGGCAGGATCGCCTGGGTCCGCGGGTCGCGGCCCTGCTTGGCCGAGCCGCCGGCCGAGTCACCCTCGACGATGAAGACCTCGGACTCGCGCGGATCGGTGGACTGGCAGTCGGCCAGCTTGCCGGGCATCGAGCCGGACTCCAGCAGCGACTTGCGCCGGGCCAGCTTGCGCGCCTGCTGGGCGGCGATCCGGGCCCGGGCGGCCTGGGACGCCTTCTGGATGATGATCTTCGCCTCGGCCGGATTCCGGTCGAACCAGTCCACCAGCCACTCGTTGCAGACCCGCTGCACGAAGCTCTTCACCGGGGTGTTGCCGAGCTTGGTCTTGGTCTGGCCCTCGAACTGTGGGTTGGTGAGCTTGACCGAGATGATCGCGGCCAAGCCCTCGCGGATGTCCTCGCCGGAGAGCTTCTCGTCGCCCTTGAGCAGCTTCTTCTCCGCGCCGTACCGGTTGACGACGCTGGTCAGCGCGGCCCGGAAGCCCTCCTCGTGGGTGCCGCCCTCGTGCGTGTTGATGTTGTTGGCGAAGGTGTAGACCGACTCGCCGTACGACTCGTTCCACTGCATGGCGATCTCGACCGACATGCCCTCCTCCTCGGCGCCGAACTCGACCACCGTCCGGTGGATCGGGTTCTTCGAGGCGTTGAGGTGCCGGACGAAGTCCGCGATGCCGCCCTCGTACTGGAAGGTGACCTCGCGGATCTTGCCTTCCTCGCCCTCCGGAACCCGCTCGTCGAGCAGGTGGATGGTGAGGCCACGGGTGAGGAAGGCCATCTCCTGGAGCCGCCGGTAGATGGTCTGGAAGTCGAAGTCGACCGTCTCGAACACGTCCGCGTCGGGCCAGAAGGCGACCGCGGAGCCCGTCCGGTCCGTCGTCTCGCCCTTCTCCAGCGGGGTCGGCTTGGAGTTGTGGTACTGCTGCCGCCAGACGAAGCCGGACTTGTGGATCTCCACCGCCATCTTCGTGGAGAGGGCGTTCACCACGGAGACGCCCACGCCGTGCAGACCGCCGGAGACCGCGTACGCCTTGCCGTCGAACTTGCCACCCGCGTGCAGCACCGTCAGCGCCACCTCGACACCCGGCTTCTTCAGCTTCGGGTGCAGGTCCACCGGGAAGCCCCGGCCGTTGTCGGTGACCCGGACCCCGCCGTCGGCGAGCAGCACCACGTCGATGGTGTCGCAGTGCCCGGCCAGCGCCTCGTCCACCGCGTTGTCGACGACCTCCCACACCAGGTGGTGCAGACCACGCTCGCCGGTCGACCCGATGTACATACCGGGCCGCTTGCGGACCGCCTCCAGACCCTCGAGAACGGTGATCGACTCTGCGCCGTACTCCTGCTTGTCCTGCGCTGCCACCCTCGGCCACTTTCTCGCGCCGTGCGCGCCTGGTGGCGCGTCGGGCGCGGGTTCGGCGGACAGGACGCGACGTCGGCACGCGGACCGGCACCGGGGACAATTCCGGGGTACGGGTCGAACGCGCCGGTCGCCGCGGTTGCCCGCGGATCGCGATCGGCTCAACCAGGCATGGAGAATGATCGCGGGCCCCGCACCGGGCCCGTGTCTCGTCGCTCCGCACCGGGTCTTCGTCTCGGGGTCAATCTTACTGTGCGGCAGCGACAGAACCACCACTCGGCACCCCTGCGAGGCGTCTCAGACCGACGTAGCCGGCCGAACCGCGCCGCCCGCGACTCCCCCTACACGCCAGGGCCCGATCGAGGGCGCGACCGGCCGACGATCGGTGTCGGCCTACGGGCAGGAAAGACCCGCCCCGCCGCGCCGACGGCCCGGCCTTGATCTTTTCCGGCCGGAACCGGACGATCGACCCGATCGAACCGACACACGCTCATTAAGAGGTGACGCCAGATGGGGCTGGACAACGTCGCGGTGCAGTGGCCGCGGACCGGCCGCTTCTACGACCCGGTCGCGCCGGCGGAGTTCGTCGACTTCGGCGACATCGTCGACATGCCGCGAATCTCCGCGCCGACTGCGGCGCTCGCCGAGCTGATCGCCAAGACCGGCACCGTCCGGGCCACCGCCTACACCGAGCTGGTGGACCTGCTGCTCGGGCTCGAAGGTGTGCTCTACGCCACCGACGCCGCCGCCGAGGACGAGGACCCGGTGATCGACCCGGACGGCTGCGCCTGGGTCGCCGGCGGCATCGAGCGGTTCGTGGCGGGCCACCGCCCGCACGGCGAGGCGGTGACCTTCGACTCCGTGAGCCAGGTGCTGCGGTCGCTGCTCGCCGACGGGCGGCTGGCCGAGCAGCAGTTGCGCTGGCTCGACAGCCGGCTGGACGCGCTACGCGACGAGAGCGGCGCGCCGCCGCAGTGGAACTTCACCTGTGCCGAGCTGAGCGTGCTGGCCGCCTTCTACCGGCGCTGTGCCGACCGCGGCTTCGCCGTCTACGCCGACGCCTGACCCGGCGCCCCGCCCGACCCACGCGGGTCTGGCGGGGCTGCGGCGCCGGCGCGGTTGGCGGCGGTGATGACCCGGGTCAGCACGGTGTGCAGGTGACGCAGGTCCGCGATCGGCAGGCCCAGCCGCTCGACGATCGCGGGCGGGATCTGCTCCGCGCGCTCCCGCAGGGCCTCACCGGCCGGGGTCAGCGTCACCGCGAGGCTGCGCTCGTCGGCGGGATCACGCTCCCGCCGGACGTAGCCGTTCGCCTCCAGGCGCTTGAGCAGGGGCGACAGCGTGCCCGGGTCAAGCTGCAACAAGCGGCTGAGGTCGCGTACGGACAGTGGCGCGTACTGCCACAGGGCGAGCATCACCAGATATTGCGGGTGAGTCAGCCCCATCGGCTCCAGCAGCGGCCGGTAGACCGCGACCACGCCGCGCGCGGCGACGGAGAGCGCGAAGCACACCTGCTGCTCCAGCGCCAGGGGATTTCCGTCGAAATCGTCGGGCACGGGCTGGACCTCCTCGTCGTCGTTGGTATCGTACCAATGGTTGGGGTACTAATTATTTGCACGCTAACGGAAGGGTCAGTCGATGAGCGAGGAGAAGCCGGCTCCGAAGGGCGGCTCTGGCGAGGGTGGCTGGCTGATGGCGTGGGCCTTCCGGCGCTGGGCCGGCCCGCCGGAGGTGCAGGGCGCCGTGCAGGGTGGCTCCAACGAGGCCCGCGAGGCCTGGAAGCAGGACCTGGAGCGCCGCAAGCAGTGGAGCCGCGAGCAGCGGGAGCGCAAGCGCGCCGAGCGGGAGGCCCGGCGCGGCGGTCACTGACCGTCAGCCGTAGGTGTCCCGGGGGCCGCGTCCGCGTACCCGGCGGGGGCCCTTCGACCAGGAGGGCGCGGCGGGGCCGTGGATGTGCAGCTTGCGCACCACGTTGTGGCCGACCTCGCGGGCGATCTGCTGGAGCAGCGAGCCGGCCAGCAGCCGTAGCTGGGTGGCCCAGGCGGTCGACCGGGCCTCCACGGTCAGCTCGCCGTCCTCCAGCTTGACCGGCCGGCTGTGCTGGGCCACCTCCGGGCCCACCACCCGCTCCCAGGCGCCGAACACGGTCGCCTCCGCCGCCGGCTGCTGCCAGCCGCGCGCCTTCACCAGCCGGTTGAGCACCGCGCCGAGGGGCTGCGGGTCCCGCGGGTCCGGCCCCGGGCCCGAGTAGCCGCGCAGGCGACGCTGCGGGCCGCCGTCGCCGTCGCCACCCGCGCCACCGCCGGGGGCACGCCGGCGGGTGCGCGCCGCCGCCTCCCGCCGGGCCCTGGCGGCGTCGAGCACCGCCCGGGCCAGCTCCGGCCCGCTGGCGCCGGCCGGAGCGTCCCCGCCGCCCGCCGCGCCGCCGGGGTCACCTGTCGTCCTGCCGGAGTCGCCGCCGGCCGGCCCGCCGCGCCCCGGGCCCAGGCGGGCGGGGGGCAGCTGCTCATCCGACACGGCGCACCGTCCCCTCGCCGACGGCGTACCGGGTGCCGCGCAGGGACGCCGGCACGTCGTCGTCGACCGCGCAGGTCACCAGCAGCTGGCTCGCCCCGCCGACCAGCCCGGCCAGCCGCTCCCGCCGCCCGGCGTCCAGCTCGGCGAAGACGTCGTCGAGCACCAGCACCGGCTCGATGCCGTCGGAGCGGAGCAGGTCGTACCCGGCCAGCCGCAGCGCCAGCGCGTACGACCACGACTCGCCGTGGCTGGCGTACCCCTTGGCGGGCAACGGACCGAGGGTCAGCGCCAGCTCGTCGCGGTGCGGGCCAACCAGCGTGGTGCCCCGCTCGACCTCGGCGGTGCGGGCCTCGGCGAGCGCGGCGGCCAGCGCCGCCGCCAGCGCCTCCCGGTCGGTGGTCGGTTCCGTCAGCTCCACCGAGGGCCGGTACGCGATCCCGGCCGCCCCCCGGCCCGCCGCCACCGCGTCGTACGCCTTGGCCACCTGCGGGGCGAGCGCGGCGACCAGCTCCAGCCGGCCGGCGAGCAGCTCCGCGCCGTGCCGGGCCAGGTGGGTGTCCCAAACCGCCAGGGTCGATAGGTCCCCGCCCCGCGACCCGCCCGTCTTGCGGGCGAGGTACGCCGTGCGCAGCAGGGCGTTGCGCTGTTTGACCACCCGCTCGTAGTCGGCGCGCACCCCGGCGTAGCGGGGCTGGCGGCTGACCAGCAGGTCGTCGAGGTAGCGGCGGCGCTCCGCCGGGTCGCCCCGGACGAGCTCCAGGTCCTCCGGGGCGAACAGCACGAGCCGCAGCGCGCCGAGGACGTCCCGCGCCCGGCGGGCCGGGGACCGGCCCAGCCGCGCCCGGTTGGCCTTGCCCGGCACGATCTCCAGCTCGACCAGCAGCTCGCGTCCCTCGTGCACCACGGCACAACGGATCACCGCCGAGGCCGCGCCCATCCGGACGAGGGGGGCGTCCGTGGCGACCCGGTGCGAATCCAGGGTCGCCACGTAGCCCAGCGCCTCGACGAGATTCGTCTTGCCGACGCCGTTGGCGCCGATCAGGACGTTCGCCCCCGGCTCCAGGTCCACGCCGACCCGCTCGTACGAGCGGAAGTCGACCAGTTCGAGCCGGCGGACGTACACAGCCTGTGGATACCGGTCAGCGCTTGCGGACGGCGTGCCCGCCGAACTGCTGACGCAGCGCGGCGACGGCCTTCATGGCCGGCGAGTCGTCCTGCCGGGAGGCGAACCGGGCGAAGAGCGAGGCGGTGATCACGTTCAGCGGCACGGCGAGCCGGACCGCCTCGTCGACCGTCCACCGGCCCTCGCCGGTGTCCTCCGTGTAGCCGCTCAGCTCGGCCAGCTCCGGGTCCTCGTCGAGGGCCCGGTCGAGCAGGTCGAGCAGCCAGGAGCGCACCACGGTGCCCTCGCGCCAGGACTTGAACACCCCCGGCACGTTGGTGACCAGCTCGGACTTCGCCAGCAGCTCGTAGCCCTCGGCGTAGGCGTGCATCAGGCCGTACTCGATGCCGTTGTGCACCATCTTGGCGTAGTGCCCGGCACCGACCGGCCCGGCGTGCACGAAGCCGAACTCGCCCTCCGGCTTCAGCGACTCGAAGATCGGCATGAGCCGGTCGACGTGCTCCCGGGCGCCGCCGACCATCAGCGCGTAGCCGTTCTGCCGGCCCCAGACGCCGCCGGAGACGCCCGCGTCAAGGTAACCGATGCCCTGCTCGTTGAGCCGCTCGGCACGCGGCGCGTCGTCACTGAACCGCGAGTTGCCGCCGTCGATGATGATGTCGCCCTCGCCGAGGACGCCGGCGAGCTCGTCGATGGTCGCGTCGGTGACACCGGCGGGGACCATGACCCAGACCGCGCGCGGCGACTCCAGCTTCTCCGCCAGCTCCGCCAGGGTCGCGACGTCACTCAGCTCCGCGTTGTGGTCGAAGCCGACCACCTCGTGCCCGGCGGCGCGCAACCGCTCGCGCATGTTACCGCCCATCCGGCCGAGCCCTACCAGGCCGAGCTGCATGTGTTCCTACCTCCGTGCGTCGGGGTCTTCTCGGGCGCGATCAGCGGGAGACGCGGATCGGCATGATGAGGTAGCGGTACCCCGGGACGACCTCGCCATCCTCGCCGGCGGGCGAGATCACCGCGGGCTTGAAGGCGTCGACAAACGAGAGCACGGCGAACTGGGCCCCCAGGTTGGCGAGGCCGTCGATCAGGTACTGCGGGTTGAAGCCGATGGTGAGCGGGTCGCCGGTGAAGGTGGCCTCCATGGCCTCGCTGGCCCGCGCCTCCTCGGTGCCGCCGGCCTCGACCACCAGGCCGTCGGCGCTGAAGCTGAGCAGCACCGGGGTCGTCCGCTCGGCCACCAGGGCGACCCGCTTGACGACCTCGATCAGGGTGCTGACGGACACCCGGGCCTCGGCGTTGTGGGCGGCCGGGAAGAGCGAGCGCACCGGCGGGTAGTTCGCGCCGTCGAGCAGCCGGCTGGTGGTGCGCCGGGTGCCGCCGGCGAAGCCGATCATCCCCTCGCCGGCCGCGCCCTGGGAAAGCGCCATGGTGACCTGGCCGCCGAGCGGGCCGAGGGCCTTGGCGGTGTCGTGCAGCGTCCGGGCCGGCACGAGGGCGTTGATGCTGACCTCGGGGTCGTCCGGGTTCCACTCCATCTCGCGCAGGGCCAGCCGGTAGCGGTCGGTGGCGAGCATGGCCAGCGTTCCGCCGGAGAGTTCGATGCGTACGCCGGTCATCATCGGCAGCGTCTCGTCGCGGCCGGCGGCGACGGCGACCTGGGCGACGGCGGCGGCGAAGGCGGCCGCGTCGACGGTGCCGGCGCTCTCCGGCATCTCCGGCAGGGACGGGTAGTCCTCGACCGGCATGGTGGGCAGGGTGAACCGGGCGCTGCCGCAGACCAGTTCGAGGTGCGCCCCGACGGCGGCGATGTCCACCGGCTTGGCCGGCAGCGCCTTGGTGATCTCGGCAAGCAGCCGGCCGGAGACCAGGGCGGCCCCGTCGGCGTCCCCCTGCACTTCGACGGTCACCTGGCTGGAAACCTCGTAGTCGAAGCCGGAAACCTGCAGGTTTCCGTCGGTGACGCGCAGCATCACGCCCGCGAGCACCGGTACGGACGGCCGGTTGGGCAGGCTCTTCGCGGTCCAGGCCACGGCCTCGGCGAGCGCGTCGCGCTCCACTCGGAACTTCATCAATGCCTCCGCGTCGACGTCAGCGACAACTCTCTCATGCCGACCGCTGCCTACCGACCCGCCTGTCCGTGCGGGTACCCATTGCACCTTAGGGCGCGCGGGCATCGGCTGTGCGCCCGACCCCGTGGACTTCCCGATGCCGGAGGCCCGCCCACGGCGGGTCCGGCCAATCCACAGGAAGTCCAACGGTGGTGATTGGTTTTTGTTGTCTTAGAAGAGATAACTCGTCATCTTCATCGCACCTGTGCAAACTGTGGAGAACCGCCGTCTGCGCAGGTCAGACACGTTATCCACCGGTGGTTTGGCTGTGGAGAACCGGGGGTACAACCCGTGTCGCGATCCACAGGCGGCGACTGCCCCCAGGTTTTCCACCGTTGTCCACCGGTTTTCCACCGGTAATCCACGGACTTTCTCCCCAGTCCTGTGGACAGACGGAACCGGCTCGACGGGCGTCATCCCCAGAACCTTCAACAGCTTGCCCACAGGCGGACCGTCGTCGGTGGACAACGACGACGTTGTCCCCAGGCGTCCACAGCGTCGTCCCCAGGGTTTCTCCACAACCTGTGGGTAACCGAGGATTGTGCGGACGGTAGTTATCCACAGGCGGTGGACAACGAGCTGTGGACAACGATCCGGGCGGTGGACGGACACGGCTTCGATGGTGTGGTCTCCACCATGTCGAGGGTCAAGCACGGGCCGGCTGTGGAGAAGGGGAAGCGCCCGGCCGGTGGTCCGGCCGGGCGCTTCCGTCACTTCCCGCCCACCGCGCGACGGTGGGCGTACGCGTCAGGTGTTCTGCTTGATCCGGTTCGTCAGCTCGGCGATCTGGTTGTAGAGCGAGCGGCGCTCGGCCATCTGCTGGCGGATCTTGCGGTCGGCGTGCATGACGGTGGTGTGGTCCCGCCCGCCGAACGCCTGCCCGATTCGGGGCAGCGACAGGTCGGTCAGTTCCCGGCACAGGTACATGGCCACCTGGCGGGCGTTCACCAGCACCCGGGAGCGGGAGTGCCCGCGCAGGTCCTCCAGGCTGACGCCGAAGTACTCGGAGGTGGAGACCATGATTTGGTCGGCGGTGATCTCCGGCCCGGCGCCGTCGGGGATGAAGTCCCGCAGCACCTCCTCGGCGAGCGACAGTTCGACCGTGGACCGGGTCAGGCTGGCGAACGCCGTCACCCGGATCAGCGCGCCCTCCAGCTCCCGGATCGAGTTCGACACCCGCGAGGCGATGAACTCCAGCACGTCCGGCGGGGCGTAGAGGCGCTCCTGCGCCGCCTTCTTCTGCAGGATCGCGATCCGGGTCTCCAGATCCGGCGGCTGGATGTCGGCGAGCAGCCCCCACTCGAACCGGGTACGCAGCCGGTCCTCCAGGGTGGCGAGCTGCTTCGGCGACCGGTCGGAGGTGATCACGATCTGCTTGTTGGCGTTGTGCAGCGTGTTGAAGGTGTGGAAGAACTCCTCCTGGGTGCGCTCGCGGGTCTCCAGGAACTGGATGTCGTCGATCAGCAGGATGTCGACGTCGCGGTAGCGCCGCTGGAACGCGCTGGTCTTGTCGTCCCGGAGCGAGTTGATGAAGTCGTTGGTGAACTCCTCGGTCGAGACGTACCGGACCGAGCGGGCGTTGCCCAGCGTCGTGGCATAGTGCCCGATGGCGTGTAGCAGGTGCGTCTTGCCAAGCCCGGAGCTGCCGTAGATGAACAGCGGGTTGTACGCCTTCGCCGGCGACTCCGCCACCGCGACGCTCGCCGCGTGGGCGAAGCGGTTGGACGAGCCGATGACGAACGTCTCGAACATGTACTTCGGGTTGAGCCGGTTGCCGCCGCTCTCGACGCCGCCGGGCAGCCGCCGGTCGTCCCGGCCGCCGGGCCGGTGATCCACGCCACCCCGGCCCGGTCCGCTGTCGGTGCCGGTGTCCCGGGGCAGCGCCCGGATCACGTGCTGGTCCCGGGGGGAGACGGCGTCCTCGCGGTAACGCGGCTCGAAACCCCGGGTGTCCGCGGTCGGCGGGTCCAGCCGGGCGGCCTGCTCGTCGAAGCCGCGTCGGTCGGGCGCGCGCCGGGCCGGTGCCGTCCGGTCGGGCCGCGGCGGCTCGGCGAACGCCGTGCTGAACAGGGCCTCCTGGCCGTCCCGGTCGCCCGGGCCGGGCCGGAGCCCGTCGTCGACCGGCGGCGCGGCCGGGACCGGGCCGTCCGGCCGCCGCTCCGGGTGCGCCTGCTCGGGGATGAGCGGCGGTTGCTGCCCGGGGTCGAGGGCCGCGCCGTCCAGCAGGCCCACCGCCGCGCCGTCGAACGCCACCGGCCGGTCGCCGAAGTCGCGCGGCCCGCCGTCGTGGTCCACCGGCCCCGGCTCCGGGGCGCTGCGGTAGACGGTGCCCGCCGGGCGGCCGGAGTTGTCGTCGGCCACGCGTACGGTCACCGCGACCTGGATCGGCCGGCCCAGCCGGCGGGTGAGCGCCTCGGTGATCGCCGGGCGCAGCCGGGACTCGATCACGTCCCGGGTGAAGGCGTCCGGGACGGAGAGCAGCGCGGTGTCCTCGACGATGGCCCGCAGCCGGGTCAGCCGCAGGTACGCCCGCTGCTGCGCGGAGATGATCTCGTCGGCGAGTTCGTCGGTCGTCGCCGTCCACACCGCGGCAAGGTCGGTCGTGCCGGTCACCGTCGTGCCACCCCCTCGCCTCTGCTCCGCCGACGCCGCCGTCTTCTCCGGTCGGTCGCCCCGGGCCCGCCGCGTTCACGGGCGGAACGACACCCACCCGGACGGCCGACCGGTCCTCGTCCACAAGTTATCCACAGCCTGTGTACGTACCGATTGTGGCCGCCCGCCGGATGCGGGTCGGACCTGCCCCCCTGCCTGAACGGGCGCTGAAGCGGGTTCACCGTGCCGAACGATTCACTACCTTGTCCGGTCTTGCCCGCCAGCGACGACCGGACCTTTCGACGCTGACCGCAATCGGGCACGGTAACAGCGTTGTCCGCGCGCCATCAACCGCCGACGCGCGGCGACCCTTGGCAACATCAGCGAAAACCGCCGCTTCGGTCGTCGGCGGAGCACCGGTGTCCGCCCTGATGGGGGTGTTTGACGGTGGTTGCCCGCCTGCGTAGGCTGGATCGGCTGCTCTCTCGCCCTCTGCTAGGGTGATGGGTGCTTGCTGTCCGCGGTCGCTTCCCCGCATCGCCGAGGTCCCGCATCGCCGGGCAGCACCGATCGGGGGCCACCGCCGAGGTGGCCTGGACCACCACACGACCCCGGCGTCCCCTTGCCCGGGGCGTACGAAAACGGAGAGCCTGACGTGAGCAAGCGCACCTACCAGCCGAACACCCGCCGGCGCGCGAAGACCCACGGCTTCCGGCTGCGCATGCGCACCCGTGCCGGCCGCGCCATCATCTCGACCCGTCGCTCCAAGGGCCGCGCCCGCCTGTCGGCCTGAGGCCGACCGGGGTCAGGTCCGGGGGGACGTGGGCAGTCGTGCTGGCGGCCGCACAGCGACTGCGGCGCAGCACTGACTTCGCCGCAGCGGTCCGGGGTGGCCGCCGCGCCGGCCGTGGCGCGATCGTCGTCCACCTGAGCCTGCCGTCGACCCCCGACGCCGCGACAGCAACCTCGCCGGAGCCGGCGCGGAGCAGCGGTGCGGAGCAACCCTCCGCGCCGGCCCGCGCCGGCTTCGTCGTGTCCAAGGCAGTGGGCAACGCGGTCGTCCGTAACCGGGTCCGCCGCCGCCTGCGGCACCTGGTCCGCGAGCGGCTGACGGAGCTGCCCCCCGGGAGCACCCTGGTCGTCCGCGCGCTGCCGGCGGCGGCCGAGGCGGCGTACCCGCGACTGGGCGCCGACCTGGACGCGGCGATCGCCGCCGCGCGGGCGCCCCGCGGACGGCGGTCGCGGTGACCGCCGGGCCGGCCGCGCCACGGCCTGCGACGATCGGTGCCCGGGTGCTGAGCGGGCCGATCATCGCGTACCGTCGGTGGATAAGTCCGGCTCTGCCGGCCCGCTGTCGGTTCTACCCGTCGTGCAGCGCCTACGCCCTCGAGGCGGTCGCGCGGCACGGCGCTGTCCGGGGAGCTGGCCTGACGGTCCGGCGGCTGTTGCGCTGCCACCCCTTCCACCCAGGTGGACACGACCCGGTGCCGGAGCCGGGCGGACGCCGCCGTGCCGATGTGACTGGAGCCTGAGAATTGAGTCTCGACTGGATCTACTACGCGATTTCGTGGATCCTGCTGGCCTGGCATGGGGCCTGGGAGGCCATCGGGGTGCCGGACGCGGCGGTGCTCGGCACGAACTGGGCCTGGATCCTCGCCATCGTCTTCCTGGTGGTCACCGTCCGGGTGATCCTCTTCCCCGTCTTCGTCAAGCAGATCAAGTCGCAGCGGGCGATGCAGGCGCTCCAGCCGCAGGTGAAGGCGCTGCAGGAGAAGCACAAGGGTGACCGGGAGACGCTCCAGAAGGAGATGATGGAGCTCTACCGGAAGGAAAAGGCCAACCCGCTCATGGGCTGCCTTCCGATGGTCCTCCAGATCCCGGTCTTCCTCGGCCTGTTCCACGTGCTCCGCCGACTCGATCCGGGGAAGAGTGAGAGCGGCAAGACCCTTTACGGCTGGACGGTCGGCCAGTTCGAGAGCGCCTCGGCCGCGAAGCTCTTCACCGCGCCGATCGCCGGCAAGTTCGGCTCGACCGCCGACGAGCTGGCGGCGCTGAACGCCAACGGCACCACCGTCAAGGTCATCGCCGGCATCCTGGTCTTGTTGATGATGGGCACGACCTACCTCACCAGCCGCCAGATGATCCTCAAGACCGGCTGGGCCGAGGATCCGCAGCAGCGGATGATCCAGAAGCTGATGCTCTACGGCATCCCGCTGTCGCTGCTCGTCTCCGGTGCCATCTTCCCCATCGGTGTGATCATCTACTGGGTCATTAACAACCTCTCCACCCTGGCGCAGCAGCAGTGGGTGCTGCGCAAGTTCCCGCCGCCGCCGAGCGCCACCACCGGCAAGCCGGGCACCTCGGCCCGCAACCCGGTGCAGCCGGCCAAGACCGGCCTGCTGGGCCGCGCCAAGCCGGCTCCCCAGGCCCCGGCCAAGCCGGCCACGCCGAAGGTCGCCGGCCCCAAGCCGGGCGCCAAGCCGACCAACCCCAAGAAGGGCCGCCCCGCCAAGCGGCAGGGCTGAGGACCTCCGGGCCGCCGTCGGGAGACCGGCGGCGGCCCGTTCCGCACCGTGCAGCCGCCGTACGGCCGGCGCCGGGCGGAACCCGCCGCGCGCGGCGCGGTCACGGGCGAGACTGCCCGTACGACAGACGTGCCCGTGGGCACCGGCGACCTCCCGCCGGCCCCGGGAAACCAGCGGACCCGACGGTCCGGCCGAGCGAGTACGGAGATGAGACCGTGACCGACACCAGCACCCCCCGCGCTGAGCAGTCCCTGGACTCCGAGGGGACCGAGCCGACCGCGGTGAACGGCGAAACCGAGGAGACCGACGAGGAGCCGGCCACCAAGGAGAAGAAGCCCGCCGGCGAGAGCGAACTGTTCCGGCAGAGCGAGATCGCGGCCGACTACGTCGAGGGCCTGCTCGACATTCTCGACTACGACGGCGACATCGACGAGCTGGTCTCCGGCGGCCGTCCGGTCGTCGAGGTGGTCGGCGGCCGGCTGCAGAACCTGGTCGGCCAGCGCGGTGCCACCCTGGAGGCGCTCCAGGAACTCGCCCGGCTCGCCGTCTTCCGGCAGACCGGCACGCCGAGCCGGCTGCTGCTCGACGTCGGCGGCTACCGGGCGAACCGCCGCAAGGAGCTCGCCGCCGTCGCCAAGAACGCCGTCGAGAAGGTCAAGGAGTACGGCGAGCCCGTGCGCCTGGAGCCGATGTCCGCGTTCGAGCGCAAGTGCGTGCACGACGTGGTCAACGCGATGAGCGGCGTGGAGAGCGAGTCCGAAGGTGTCGAGCCGAACCGGCGCATCATCGTCCGGCCGGCGGACTGACCGGGTGGCTCACGACGACACCGCGGCCGGTGCCGCGGCCGGCCCGGGTGGCATGCCGCCCGGGCCGTCGCCTGTCCGGCCGGACTCGCCCGTGCCTTCCGATGCCGCCGCGTCGACGGCCGACGGCCGCCGTGCCCCGTCGCCGGCCGACGCGGTGCTGCCGCCCGAACTGGCCGGTGCGGCACGCACTCTCTTCGGCGACCGGATCGACCTGGCCGCCGCGTACGCCGAGCTGCTGGTCACCGACGGCGTGGTCCGCGGCCTGATCGGGCCGCGCGAGGCCCCCCGGATCTGGGACCGGCACCTGCTCAACTGCGCGGCGGTGGCCGAGCGGATCCCGGAGGGCTCGACGGTGCTCGACGTCGGCTCCGGGGCGGGACTGCCCGGTCTGGTGCTCGCTATCGCGCGGCCGGACCTGACGGTGACCCTGATCGAGCCTCTCGCCCGGCGCACCTCCTTCCTCATCGAGGCGGTGCAGCAACTCGGATTGGCGAAGACGGTCCGGGTGTTCCGGGGCCGGGCCGACGAGGCGGCGACCGGTTCGACCGGGGTGGGCCCGCTGAGCGGGGACGTGGTCACCGCACGCGCCGTCGCCCCGCTGGACCGGCTGTCGACGTGGTGCCTGCCGCTGGCCGTTCCCGGCGGTCGGCTCATCGCCCTCAAGGGCGCGTCGGCGGCCGACGAGATCGCCGAGCACGCGGAGACGGTGGCGCGGCTCGGTGGCGGGGAGCCCGAGATGCACCGCTGCGGCGAAGGAATCATCGACCCGTCGACGACCGTGGTGGAGATCGTGCGGGAGCGGGTGGTGGGACCGGCACGGCCCAAGGCGCCGAAGAGGTCGCGCGGCGGTCGGTCCCGTCGACGCTGACTCCACATCGGAGGCGACGCCCGAGCGGGTGCCTCACCGGCGTCCCGGGCGGCGGTTGCTTCGTTGAACCGGTACGGGTGGACGGAAGGGATGAGAACCCGACGTGGACCGGCTGCGCCCGTGAGCCGTAGGCTGGCCGCGCGTCGATAGTGTGGAGCGGGCGGCAACGGACGTTCACCGGGTCCCGACCGCTCCCGCCGGCCGTGCGCTCCGCGGTGCGAGCACCACGTGCGGCCGGTTGACGGGGTGCGGACCGACCATCCGAAGCGGGCAGGGATGACAGGTGCATGACGACGGCAGGTACGACGATCCACGCGTGACCGGATCAGCGGGCGATCCGGTTTCACGTGAAACCGACTACCCGAGCTGGTCGCTCGACGGGCCGCCTCACGGTTCGTCGACCCGGCCGCCGGACTGCGATCCGATCGTCCAACGGGACACCGCCGACCCGGCCGGGCCGGGACTGCCGGCAGCCCGCCCGGCCTCCGACGGGCTGCCGCGCCCGGGCAACTCCGCCGGCGGTCGGGTGATTCCCATCCGCCGCAACCCCTCGGCCTCGGCGCGGTTCGAGGCGGCCGTGCCGCAGCAGCCGACCCCGGACGCGGTGCCGGACGCCGCCCCCGAACCCGTACCCGTCACGGACGCGCCCGCGTCCCCGGCCGCCGCCTACGGGCCCGGCGCGACCGAGGCCGCGTACGTTTCACGTGAAACCCCGACGCGCGAAGAGGATGACCCACCGTTGGCTATGGAGGCGATGCGCGCCGTGCAGATCCTGAATCCGAGTGGCGAGGTGACGATGCCTCGGCCGGAACGGACCCGGGTCATGTGCGTCGCGAACCAGAAGGGCGGCGTGGGAAAGACCACGACCACGGTCAACCTGGCGGTGGCGCTCGCCCTGCACGGTAACCGGGTGCTGGTGGTCGACCTGGACCCGCAGGGCAACGCCTCCACCGGGCTCAACGTCCCGCACCACACCGGGGTGCCGGACGTTTACGACTGCCTCATCAACAGCGTGCCGCTGGAGGAGGTCGCCCAGGGGGTCGAGGGCATCCCCAACCTCTGGTGCGTACCGGCCACGATCGACCTGGCCGGTGCGGAGATCGAGCTGGTGTCGGTGGTTGCCCGCGAGTCCCGGCTGGCCCGGGCCATCGCCGCCTACCCGGGCCACTTCGACTACGTCTTCATCGACTGCCCGCCGTCGCTGGGCCTGCTCACGGTCAACGCGCTCGTCGCCGCGCAGGAGGTGCTCATCCCGATCCAGTGCGAGTACTACGCGCTGGAGGGGCTGAACCAGCTGATCAACAACATCAACCTGGTTCGGCAGCACCTCAATCCGAAGCTCGAGGTCTCCACGATCCTGCTCACCATGTACGACCGGCGTACGCGGCTGGCCGACGCGGTCGAGCAGGACGTCCGGAACCACTTCGGTGACAAGGTGCTCCAGGCGGTCATCCCGCGCAACGTCCGGGTCTCCGAGGCACCGAGCTACGGCCAGTCCGTGATGACCTACGATCCGGGATCGCGGGGGGCAACGAGCTACTTCGAGGCCGCCCAGGAGATCGCCGAGCGTGGCGTCAAGGAGCCGGTGAGCCGGAATGCGTAGTGCGGAACAGTCGCTGGGAGGCGTGGCATGAAGAACCGTCCTCGGGGCGGTCTCGGTCGGGGCCTGGGGGCCCTCATCCCGACCGGACCGGCGCCGACCGCCGACGCCGCCCCGGCTGAGCCGGCGGCGCCCACGACCGCCGTCGTCGGCACGCCCGCCGAGCCGGCGCCAACGCCGGTCAGCCCGCCCGTCGCGGCGCAGCCCGAGCCCGCGCTCAGCCCGGTCCCGGGCGCCCGGTTCGCCGAGATCCCGGTCGACGCGATCGTGCCGAACCCGAAGCAGCCCCGACACATCTTCGACGAGGAGGCTCTGGAGGAACTGAAGACCTCGATCCAGGAGGTCGGCTTCCTCCAGCCGATCGTCGTACGGCAGCTCGACGACGAGAAGTACGAACTCGTCATGGGCGAGCGGCGCTGGCGGGCCGCGCAGGCGGTCGGGCGGGAGAGTATCCCCGCCATCGTCCGGGACACCCGGGACGACGCCATGCTCCGGGATGCGCTGCTGGAGAACATCCACCGCGCCAACCTGAACCCGCTGGAGGAGGCCGCCGCGTACCAGCAGTTGCTGGACGAGTTCGGCGCCACCCACGAGGAACTCGCCCGGCGGATCGGCCGGAGCCGCCCGCAGATCTCGAACACCATCCGGCTGCTCAACCTCCCGGCGCCGGTGCAGAAGCGGGTCGCCGCCGGCGTGCTCTCCGCCGGCCACGCCCGGGCGCTGCTGAGCCTCGACGAGCCGGAGGCGCAGGAGCAGTTGGCGGCCCGGATCGTCGCCGAAGGGCTCTCGGTCCGCGCGACCGAGGAGATCGTGATGCTGGCGGTGAGCGATGGCAGCGCCGGCAAGAAGGAGACGGCCAAGCGCCGGCCCAAGCCGCACGCGCCCGCGCTGACGGATCTGGCCGACCGGCTCTCCGATCGGTTCGACACCCGAGTCAAGGTGGACATCGGCCGGAGCAAGGGCAAGATCACCATCGAGTTCGCGACGGTCGACGACCTGGAGCGGATCGTCGGCCTTATCGGCGTCGGCGAGGAGGAGGAGTCGGAGGGCTGACCCTCCGACTGCCGGCCGCGTGACCCCACCGGGCCACGCGGCCGTTCCATGTCCGACGGTGGCGTCCACCCTCGGCGGTACGCCTACCTGCCGGCGCCTCCGGCAGTCCGGCGCAACCAACTGCCGCCGAACGTGCCGGGGTGCCCTCTCATTCGAGCGCCACGGGCCTGAGGTGGGCCAGCCCTACCCGACTCCTGCCCACTCGCACTTCTGGCGCTGTGGGGCAGCAGGAGGCGTTTTCCGTTCGCCCCCGAAGTCGCCTGCTGCCGGGATCAGGGGCGTGGGTGTGGTGGTAGCGGTGGCTCACCGGTTTCACGTGAAACCGGCGAGCCCGCCAGGCGGTTTGCGGCCGTGGACGCGGGTGGCCGGGCGGGCGGCGTGCCTTCGGTCACCGGCACGTGCGGTGTTGGTGGGTGTGGTTCGTGAACCTGCGGGCAACGGCTCCACGAACCTTGAACCTGGAGGCGGGAGTTGCGCTGGCGCCGAGGTGCCGCATTCGGGCTGTGCGGTTTCACGTGAAACGGTGCAGCGAACAGGCCGCCGCGCCCGCGCCTCCTTTCCAGAGGAGGTTGGCCGGCGAGGCCGGGCCACGCCCGTCTGCCGCCTTGGTTCCCGCGCCCGGCTGCCAGATTCCGGCACCTGGCGCCGGTCTGTCCAGCCTTGCCTTCGGCGTATGGCCCCTGCCTTTGGTGGCCGGCATCGGTCTGTGCGGCCCCTGACCTCCAACCCCCGGCATCGGCCTCGTACGACGGCCCCGCCTCCGGCGCCTGGCCCGGCCTCTGGAGCCCGACGCCTGTCTCCCGGACCCCGCTCCGGCGGCGATTGGAGGAGTCCAGCTCCCTCACTCGGACCCCGGCCCGGGGCGCCCCACCCCACCCCGGCCCGCCCCACCCCACCCGGCCCGCCCCGGATCCCGGCTACCGGCTACCGGAGCGTGGCCCCCGTCCGGCCTGTGGCTCCGACACTGCCGCCCGGCTTCCCGCTTCCGCCCGGCGCTCTGGCCCCGCCGACGAGCCGGTGAAGCCAAGCGGGACAGCGTCGGGCGGGACGTCGACCGGAACGGCGTCGACCGGAGGGCGGATGGTGTTGACGGCGCGGAGAGACTGTACGACCGAGTGCTCGAAGGCCCGCGTGACGCGCCCCGAGGCGGCCGGTGGTTTCACGCGAAACGGCTGCCTTCCCGCGGCGCCCGGACGGCGCGGATCGGGGCCGGAAGTTATCCACACCAGTTATCCACAGCCGCGCCTCGTTTCACGTGAAACCCCGCGTGAAACCCGTTGCTGGCCTGTGGATGACGGGGTGTGTTCCGGGTCTCAGCGCCCTGTGGATATCTGTGGACAAGCCTCTTGGGCGGCCACCTCGCGGCGGCCGGCACAGAACCGCCGTCGGCTCTTTCGGGTAGGGACACCGGTGCCGGAAGCGGTTAGTGTCAGCGTCGTGCACGACACCCCTCCCTCAGTCCCGGACTTCGCCCAGTGGCCGTCCTTCCCCTTCGAGGGCGACCTTCGCGTCAAGCAACTCGATGATCCGGTCCCGGTCGAACCGCCCCGCAAGGGCGAGGGGCATCGGGAATGCACGGCCTGCAACGCCCCCGACGACGCCTACATCTGGGTGGGCGAGCGCTGGCGGGTACGCGCCATGGACCGCCCCACGGGGCTGCCGATGGTGCTGATCCTGGAATCCCGCTCGCATCTGGACCTCGGCGACCTGCCGAACCTGCTCGCCGCCGAACTGGGGGTGATGACCGTACGCCTGGAACGGGCGGTCCGGTCCCTGGACGGGGTCGCGAGGGTGCACGTCAACCGCTGGGGCGACGGCTCGGCGCACCTGCACATATGGTTCCTCGCCCGGCCCTACGGTCAACTCCAGCTCCGCGGGACCTTCCTCTCCCTGTGGGATTCGATCCTGCCGCCCATCTCCGAGGCGCAATGGCGAGAGAATCTCGCCCTGGTCGCGGCCTGGCTCGCGGAGTTCGGGGGGCGGCCCCTGGCCGAGCCGTCGCGCATCCAGTGGCAGGCCCCGTCCAGCTTCACCGGGCAGCCCTCGCCCCGGGACGACGCCATCACGGGCGAGGCGGTGTCCGTGATGGCGTCCGCCGAGGAGGCGTACGTCCCGGCGGCCGACAACCGGGAGGCCGAGGCCGCCGCCGCGGAGGGCAGGCAGTCCGACGACTGACGCGGCACGGGCGGCCACCCGAGGTCGCGGGGTGGCCGCCCGTGCCGGCGGAAGGAACGGACGGTCAGGACCGGCGCGTCGCGGCGCGCGCCACCAGCGTCCCGATCATCTTGCCGAAGTCCAGACCGGCGGCCTGCACGGCGAGCGGCAGCAGCGAGGTCTCGGTCATCCCCGGAGAGACGTTGACCTCCAGCACGTGCGGCTGCCCCGCCGAGTCAACGATCAGGTCGACGCGGCTGAGGTCGCGCAGGCCGAGCGCGGTGTGGGCGGCCAGCGCGACATCGGCGACCGCACCGGCCACCTCCGGCGCCAGTCGCGCCGGCGTGTGCCACGTCGTCCGGCCGGCGGTGTAGCGGGCGGCGTAGTCGTACACCCCGTTGCGAGGCACGATCTCCACCGCCGGCAGGGCCCGCGGCCCGTCGCCCAGGTCGACGACGGAGACCGCCACGTCCATGCCGGGCACGTACTGCTCGACCAGCGCCGTCTGGTCGTACGCGAAACAGCCGACCATCGCGGCCGGGAGGGACGCGGCGTCCCGGACCACGGCGGCGCCCAGCCCCGAACCGCCCTGGGCGGGCTTCACCATGAGCGGCAGCCCCAGCCGGTCGACGATACGGTCCAGCACCGCCACCGCGCCCAGCTCCGAGAAGCGGTCGTGCGGGAGGGCGACCCAGTCCGGGGTGGGGATGCCCGCCTCGCGGAGCACCGCCTTCGCCGACGGCTTGTCCCAGGCGAGCCGGGACGCGCGGGCGTCGCACCCCACGTACGGGACACCGCAGAGGTCGAGCACGCCGCGTAGCGAGCCGTCCTCGCCGGTGGCACCGTGCAGGGCGATGACGACGGCGTCCGGCGGGTCGACGGTCAGGGCCGGCAGCAGGGTCACGTCGGCGTCCCGCAGCTCGGCGTCCATCCCGACGGCGCGCAGCGCGTCGAGCACCCGGCGGCCGGACCGGAGCGAGACGTCACGTTCGTAGGAGAGCCCGCCGGCGAGCACCAGCACCCGCAGGTCGGCGGTGACGGCGGAGTCGGTCACGACGAAACGGTCGGCAGCGGTGGGAGCCATGCCGGAATCATGCCAAGTCGGGACCCGGCGTGTCCGAGCCGGCCTGCCCCCGCCGCGATCCGGGGCGGCCGACCGCGCCGAACACCCGCCGCATCGCGATGTCCTGCTCCATCACGCCCGCCAGCCGGCGCACGCCCTCGCGGATCCGCTCCGGGGGCGGGAAGGAGAAGTTGAGCCGCATGTTGCCGCTACCCGTGCCGTCGGCGTAGAAGCCGGTGCCCGGCACGTACGCCACACGTGCGGCGATGGCCCGCGGCATCATCGCCTTCGAGTCGAGGCCGTCGGGGAGGGTCGCCCAGACGAAGAGGCCGCCGCCCGGCGTCGTCCAGGTGGTGCCCGCCGGCATCAGGTCCTTCAGCGCGGCGAGCATCGCGTCGCGCCGTTCCCGGTAGACCTCGCGGTAGACCTTGAGCTGCTCCCGCCAGGGCATGGTGCCGAGGTAGGTGGAGACGGCGGCCTGTGCGTAGCCGCTGGGGCAGAGGATCTGCGCCTCGCTGGCGATCACCAGCTTGTCGCGGACGGCGTGCGGCGCCAGGATCCAGCCCACCCGCAGTCCCGGGGCGAAGGTCTTGGAGAAGGTGCTGAGGTAGAAGACCCCGTCGCGGCGCCGCGCGCGCAGCGGCGCGGGCGCGTCACCCTCGAAGCCCAGCTGACCGTACGGGTCGTCCTCGACCACCAGGAGGCCCGCGCGCTCGCAGATGTCGAGCACCCGCTCTCGCCGCTCCTCGGTGAGCGTCACGCCGGTCGGGTTCTGGTAGGTGGGGATGGTGTAGAGGAACTTCACCCGCCGGCCGGCGCGCGCCTGCTCGGCGATGGCCGCCTCCAGCGCCTCCGGGATCAGCCCGTCGTCGTCCATCGGCACGTGAACCACCTGTGCCTGGGCGGCCTGGAACACCCCGAGCGCCCCGACGTAGGTCGGGCCCTCGGCGAGCACCACGTCACCCGGGTCGAGGAAGAGCCGGGCCACCAGGTCGAGCGCCTGCTGCCCGCCGACGGTGACGACCACGTCCTCCGGGGAGGCGCCGCAGGCTGCGTCGATGCCGGAGAGCGCCATCACCTCGCAGATCCGCTCGCGCAGCTCCAGGGTGCCCTGGCCGATGCCGTACTGGAGGGTGGTGACGCCGTGCTCGGTGCCGAGCCGGCCGAGCATCTCACCGACGGCGTCGAGCGGCAGCGCCGCGATGTAGGGGGCGCCGCCGGCGAGCGAGACCACCTCCGGCCGGCTGGCCACCGCGAAGAGCGCGCGGATCTCCGAGGCGGTCATGCCGCGCACACGGCGGGCGTACCGGTCGGTGTAGTCGTCGAGCGTCGTGCCGGTCATGACATCACCTCGATGGCTGCTCGGGTGGATCCCGCCCCGGCGTACCCGGGACACCGGCGACCATGGCGACGCGGGACGCCGGCTGTCGATCCTAGTCGCCCCTGCCAGGAAGGCCGCCACGACGTGACCAGCGTCCACATGGCGGACCACCGGTGGCCCTCCCGGAGATGGTCATTGCGGTGTCCCCTCCCGTGGCGTCCGGAACCGGCGTACGATCGCTCGTCGGGGGCAGGAAGGCGGCGTTGTCGTTCCGTGCCGGTCTCACCTCCGAGCCTAATGTGGGGATGCGCCAATGTCGCGACGTCTGGTCAGCTTGACCCTCGACACCCTGGAGGACGTGCCCCGTCCGTGCCGGCAGTGCGTCTACTGGGAGCTTGACCCGGTTTCGGCGGACCGGGCCTGCGCCGCGGGCGACCCGGGGCTGGAGAAGGAGGCCTGGGTCTCGCAGACGCTGCTGGAGTGGGGCTCCTGCGGCAAGCTCGTCTACGTCGACGGCATGCCGGCCGGCTACGTCCTGTACGCCCCGCCGGCCTACGTGCCGCGCTCGATGGCGTTCCCCACCTCCCCGGTCTCGGCCGACGCGGCGCTGCTGATGACGGCCAACGTGGTGCCCGCCTTCGCCGGTGGCGGGCTGGGCCGGATGCTGGTCCAGGGGGTCGCCCGGGATCTCACCAAGCGCGGCATCAAGGCGATCGAGGCGTTCGGCGACGCGAAGTTCGGTGACGCGGCGGACCCGGCCGGCACCTGCGTCGCCCCGGCCGACTTCTTCCTCTCCGTGGGCTTCAAGACGGTCCGTCCGCACCCGCGCTTCCCCCGCCTCCGGCTGGAGCTGCGCACGGCCCTGAGCTGGAAGTCCGACGTCGAGTACGCGCTGGAGAAGCTGCTCGGCTCGATGAGCCCCGAGACCCTGCTCCGCCCGGTCCGCCCGGCCCCGGCCACCCGCTCCACCGCCGGCTGACCGCGCCGACCGCTCGCTCGGTTCACGACAGCACGGGCCGCTGCCCGGCCCACGCCCGAGCCGGCCGCCGTTCAGTCCACCACCGTGCCGGCGGCCACGACCGCCCGCAGCTCGCTCACGTCGATCGAGCCGGTGGGCACGTCCCGCTCCACGGGGAAGTACATCCGCTGCACCGCGGCCACGACGGCCTCGGCCACCAGGTCCCGGAACCGGGGGTCGACCAGCCGGGCCCGGTCGCCGGGCGAGGTGAGGTAGCCGACCTCGACGCGTACGGCCGGCATCCGGGTCAGCCGGAGCAGGTCCCACGCCTTCGCGTGCGTACGGCAGTCGCGCAGCCCGGTACGGGCGACGATCTCCCGCTGCACGAGCCCGGCGAGCCGTTCCCCGGTAGCCGAGGTGACCCCGTTGTCGGTGCCGTAGTGGTAGGTCGCGACGCCCTCGGCCGCCGGGTTGGCGTGCCCGTCGAGGTGCAGCGAGATGAACACGTCGGCCCCGAGCGAGTTGGCCAGCTCGGCCCGGTCGACGTCCGGCAGGCAGTCCTCCGGGGCCGGCCCGCGGGTGAGCTGCACCCGGACGCCGGAGGCGGCGAGCCGGCCCTCCAGCCGGCTGGCCAGGTCGTGCACCAGGTCCGCCTCGGTCCACCGCAGCCGCCCGTCCGGCACCACCACGCCCGGGTCGGTGCCCCCGTGACCGGGGTCGACGACCACGGTCCGCCCCACCAGCGTCGGGCCGGACTGCCGGATGGCGTCGGACTCGCGCAGCCACTGCGGCCGACCGCCGACGACCTTGCGCCCGAGCCGGCGCAGCGCGTTCATGGTGTGCGGCCCGCACGAGCCGTCGGGCGTCAGCCCGACCTCGCGCTGGAACTGGGCGACCGCCCGCGAGGTCCGTACGCCGTAGATCGCGTCCGCGCGCCCCACGTCGTACCCCATCTCCAGCAGTCGTTCCTGGAGCGACCGGACGTCCTCGCCGGTGAGCGGCTCGGGGACCGCGTGGTAGAGGGTGCGGGCGCCGAGCCGCCAGCGGGCGGCGTCCAGGGCCCGCCAGGTTTCCGCGCCGACCCGGCCGTCCACGCTGAGCCCCCGGGACTGCTGGAAGGCCCGCACAGCCCGTTCGGTGTGGGCGTCGAACTCGTCGGCCTCCGGTGCCATCGGCGCGAGCAGGTCGAGGCCGGTCAGCACCGTACGGATCTCGGTGACCGCGGGTCCACGGTCACCGGGTCGGATCGGACGCACGCACGACCCCCTCTGCACGGACGCTGGCTGGCCGGGCGGCCCCGGGGTTGAGGTTATGCGTTCCGGGGACGTCAGGTGGGCGCGCCGGGAAAAGACGTCGACCCCGTCCCCCGGGCGGACCGGGTACGGGGTCGACGTGCGTACGTGCAGCTCAGAGCGCCGATTCGATGAGCCTGACCAGCTCACCCTTCGGCTTGGCGCCGGCGATCGACTGCACCGGCTCGCCGTTCTTGAACACGGTGAGGGTCGGGACGGACATCACCCGGTACGTGCGGGCGGTCTCCGGGTTCTCGTCGATGTTGAGCTTGACGATGGTGACCTGGTCGCCCATCTCGCCGGCGATCTCCTCCAGCAGCGGCGACACCTTGCGGCACGGCCCGCACCACTCGGCCCAGAAGTCCACCAGAACCGGCTTGTCGGACTTCAGCACGTCGGCGGCGAAACTCGCGTCGGTGACCGACTTCGTTGCTCCCACTATGACCCTCCTCCGGAGTTTTCGGTTGTTCAGCCCTGCAGCGTGGCGATGAAGCGCTCGGCGTCCAGCGCGGCGGCGCAGCCCGTACCGGCGGCGGTGATGGCCTGCCGGTAGGTGTGGTCCACCAGGTCGCCGGCGGCGAAGACACCGGGCACGCTGGTCCGGGTGCTCGGCGACTGGACCTTCACGTAGCCCTCGTCGTCCAGCTCCACCTGACCCCGGAAGAGCTCGCTGCGCGGGTCGTGGCCGATGGCCACGAAGACGCCGGTGACGTCGAGGACCTTGGACTCGCCGGTGTGCGTGTTGCGCACCCGTACGCCCGAGACCTTGCCGTCGTCGCCGAGGATCTCCTCGACCACGGTGTTCCACTCGACCTTGATCTTCTCGTTGCCCAGCGCCCGCTCGGCCATGATCTTGCTGGCCCGGAAGGAGTCCCGGCGGTGGATGATGGTGACCGACTCGGCGAACCGGGTGAGGAAGCTGGCCTCCTCCATCGCCGAGTCACCGCCGCCAACGACCACGATGTGCTGGTTGCGGAAGAAGAAGCCGTCGCAGGTGGCGCAGGACGAGACACCGTGGCCCAGGTACTCCTGCTCGCCCGGGACGCCCAGCGGGCGCCACGCCGAGCCGGTGCTGAGGATGACGGCCCTCGCCCGGTAGGCGGTCTGACCGACCCAGACGGTGCTGACCGCGTCGGAGCCGACGCTGCCGGTGTCCTTCAGCTCCACCCGCGTCACGTCGTCGGTGAGGAACTCCGCGCCGAACCGCTCGGCCTGCTTGCGCATGTTGTCCATCAGCTCGGGGCCGAGGATGCCGTCGGCGAAACCGGGGAAGTTCTCCACCTCGGTCGTCGTCATCAGCGCGCCACCGGATTGCACGCCCTCGATGATGAGCGGCTTGAGGTTGGCGCGCGCCGCGTAGACCGCCGCCGTGTAACCGGCCGGCCCGGAGCCGATGATGATCAGGTTGCGGACCTCGTCCACTGCCGTCTCCCGATAGTGTTGTTCGCCATCGGCGCGCGCACCGATGCCGATCCGATGCCGACGCCCCTCGCGGTGCCGGCAGCCTGATGTGCAGAACGTCATCGTACGAACCGGGGATTCCCGAGCCGGTCATCCGGTGGGTCAGGTCACGTGGACGGTCAAACGTCCGGTGGCCGCGAATTCACCCTACCCGTGTGCGGTAGCGGCTGTCCGAGCCGGATCCGGGCACGCCGCATTCCGGTCCGCTCACCCAGGCCCAGTGCGCGCCGCTGTTGTCGGTGAACCGGACGACCAGCGCCGGCTGGCCCTGGAACCGGGCGTAGTCGACCACGTCGACCACCAGCGGCCCGCCGCCGTGCTCGGCCCCGATCTCGTGGATGCAGTCGCTCAACGCGGCCGGGTCGGCGAGCCGGCCGAGGCCGACCGCGTCGCCGGGCAGCCGCCCACCCTCCACCTCGACGTTGGGCCGGGGATCGGCGCTGAACCGCTGCGCCCCCATCGTCGGCGAGACGTCGGCCAGGGACTCGGGCGTGTAGTCCCGCCCACTGCGCAGCGTGGGCTCGCCCGCCCGGAACGGCGTGCCGGCGGGGCCGGCGACCTCCGGTTTGGCCGGCCGGGACAACGCCGTGTCCGCGGCTCCGTCCCCCTGCTCCCCGGCGAACTGGCTGACGCCCAGCCCGACCGCCGCGATCGACGCCGCGGCGAGCGCGACCGGGCCGGCCAGCCGGGACCAGCGGCGGCGCCGTCGGCCCGGCCCCGTGGCCGCGCCCCGGCCGGGCTCCGAGCGGGGTACGCCGGCAGGGCGCCGCGCGGACCCGCCGAGCGGCTGTGCCGGCACGACCCCGCCAGACCTGCTCGTCCCGGGCTCGTCGGCCGGCACCGCGTCGCCACCCCCGGAGCGGGAGCGAACAACCTCGGAGCGGGCCGACTCGGAGTCGTGCGGCTCGGGACGCACCAGGTCGGAGCGGGCCGGCGTCGGATCGAGCGGGCCGGTGTCGGGCGCGGGGGCGTTGGCCAGGGCTGCGACGAGCCGGTCGGTGACGTCCGTGGGCATCTCGGGGGCGGGGCCGGCCCAGGCGGCGGCCAGGTCGGCCCGGACGCTTGCCAGGGCCGGAGCCAACAGCGCGTACGCCTCCGCCCAGGCCGCGTCCTCGTCGACCAGCCGGGCGACGCGCGCCTCGTCCGGGGTGCCGTCCAGCGCCCCGCCGACGTAGTCGGCGAGCAGGTCGTGGTCGACCTCTCCGAACCCCCCGGCCGTCACGCGTCCTCCTGGTGGGCATCCCGCCGGGACCGTCCCGACCCCGATCGGACGCCCTCGGGCGGTCGCGGGTTCCCTCCGGTGACGGCCGGCACGTTGGGGCCCGCCGCCGGGGCGGGCTGCGGCGACTCCTGCCGCTGCGGGGCGGGGCCCGGCGGCTCGGACGGCTGCGGGGCGGGCCGGGGGCGCAGGTGCCCGAGCTGCGTCGCGAGGCGGGCCCGGCCCCGGGCGCACCGGCTCTTGACCGTGCCCTCGGCGACGCCGAGGATCCTGGCCACCTCGGCCACCGGGTAGCCCTGCACGTCCACCAGGATCAGCGCCGCCCGCTGCTCGGCCGGCAGCCCGGCGAGCGCCTGACGGACCACCAGCGCCGTGTCGTGGTCGTGGACGGGAGCCGCCGGCTCGACGCCGCCCGTGGCGGAGTCGGAGTCGCCCACCCGGGCCCCGTCGGGCAGCGGGACCGTGGGATGCGACTGCCGGCGCCGGATCCGGTCCAGGCAGGCGTTCACGACGATCCGGTGCAGCCAGGTGGTGACCGCCGAGTCGCCCCGGAACCGGCCGGCGGCGCGGTGGGCGGACAGCAGCGCGTCCTGGAGGGCGTCGGCGGCCTCCTCGCGGTCGCCGAGCGTCCGCAGCGCCACCGCCCAGAGGCGGTCGCGGTGCCGGTGGAACAGCTCGGCGAAGGCGTCCCGGTCGCCCGCCACGTGGGCGTGCAGGAGTTCCAGGTCCGTCGGCCCGGCCGGCGGCGCCGACGACGCGACCGGTGGGCCGCTCCCTCCGCCCACCGGTCCACCGCTCGTCCGCTCCCCGCGCACGCTTATCACCACGTCCGGCGGGTGCGGTGCCCTGGGCGCGGCGGCCGGCTCACGACCCCTGGACCGTGATCTCCTGGACGCCGAGCTTGTAGCCGCCGTCGCTCTCGGGCAGCTCGGTGATCCAGAGCAGCAGGTAGCGGTACTTCTTGTCGGCGTCGAAGCCGTTGAAGGTCATCTTGGTGCCGTCGTGCTCCTCGAACGGCTGCCCGATCGGCGTCTTGTACTCCGCGACGAGCTGGGCGTCGCCGGAGGCCGACGAGGGGGGGGTGGAGGTCCCCGTGAGAAGCCGGGCGGAGGCGCCCCGGGCGGAGAGCAGCACCTGCACCGACTTGACGGTGTGCTCCTCGCCCAGGTCGACCCAGACGCCCATGCCCTTCTTGAGGTTGCCGAAATTGGCGCGCCCGCGGTAGGTCTGGGTCTCCCAGCCCTTGTCCTCGTCGCCGTCGTACACCCGGTCGGCGTTCCGAAGCTCCCGCCGGTCGCCCTCCGGATCGATGATCCGGGCACCGCTGATCTTCAGCTCCCGGACCGTGGTGGCGGCCGGGGCGGCGTCGCCGCCGGGCGCGCTCGACGAGGGCGCGGCCACCGGGGTCTGTGGGCTCTCGTCGCCCCCGCGCAGCGCGCTGATGCCGATCAGCAGGCCCACCAGGGCGACCGCCAGCAGGCCGGCGATGCCGATGGCGACCTTGCGACCGCCGGCCGCGGCCAGCGGGGACGGCTCGTCGGCGGTGTCGGCGGCGAAGCGCAGCGGGCCGGTGTTGTCCAGGAACTGCTCGTCGGCCGGCACGTCCAGGCGGGCCAGCTCGGCGGCGAGCACGTCCGACGACGGCGGCGCGATCTCGGCGTCGAGCAGGTCCATGGTGAGGTCGTCGAGGTACGCCGGCACGCCCGCCCGGACCTGCCGGGGCGCGGCGATCGCGCCGGCGGCGTCGCGGACGGCGTCGGGGATGGCGGCCCGGCCGTGGCCGGCGGTGGCGCCGCGCAGCGGGGCCTCGGCGTGCGGCCAGTGCCCGGTCAGGGCGAAGTAGAGCACCCCGCCGATCGCGCGGACGTCGCTCTGCTGGCTGTCGTCGCCGTCGGTACGCGCGTCGGCCAGCACCACCCGGCCGTCGTCACTGATCATCACCGTGCCGGGGTGGACGTTGCCGTGCACCATGTCGGTGGCGTGCACGGCGGCGAGGGCGCTGGCGACGGCGTTGCCGATGGTGGTGGCCCGGGCCGGGTCCAGCGGGCCGTCGGCGACCAGCTCGCGCAGGGACCGCCCGTCGACCCACTCGCGCACCACGTACGCCCGCTCGGCCTCGTCGATCGCGTCGTAGACGCCGACCAGGTTGGGGTGGATGACCCGGCTCGCCGCGACGGCGCCCTGGAGCATCTCGGTGGCGGAGTCGCCACCCGGGTAGCGCAGCACGACCGCGACGGGACGGCGCAGGATGACGTCGACGCCCCGCCAGACCAGCCGACCCGCGCTGTCGTTGTTGATGTGCTCGACCAGCTCGTAACGCTCGGCGAGGATTTCACCGGCCGTGGGAGCACCGAAGGTCATGACGTGCGGAGCGCTCTCCTCCGCCTCCTGACCCTCGCCGACCTGGGTCACCCGTCCTCCCTCGGTGATCGTGTCGATCGATGGACCCGCGCTGCTGGGCATGTGGCTTCCCGCTCTGCCTTCGAAGGAACCGGCCGACCGGCGTCGACGCGGAGCGTCGGCGCCTGCCGTACCCGTCGAGAGCGACCTTACCCGGGTTGGCGGTCTCCCCGACATGTCATCTTCGCGCCGTTCCCGGGTCGGGCTGCCGGCCGGCGATCAACTTGTCCGGTTGCGACCGTTGTCAGCCACGTTGCTGGCACATGTACTAACCAATCTAGACGTTGACCGCAAGTGTTCGCCGGAGGGGCTGACCTGTGTGGCGGCGACGCCGACGCCCTCGGGTTCCCTCCGACCGTGCCGCCATGCTCAGCCGTACGGCTGGTTATCCACAGGCCCTTCTGGCGGCTGAGCGGTGACTCGCGGAGTTATCCACAGGCGCATCCCCAGGCTGGTGATCCTCGTTCACAGAGCGTGCAGACCATCCGAGGGTCGTTGGCCCGCACCCGAGCGCGGCGCGTCAGCGGCCCAGTCGGCGGCGGACCATGCCGACGACCTCGGTGATCTCACCGATCCGCAGCGCCATCGCCAGCCCGAGGTAGGTCCCGCCGATCACCGCGCCGCCGACCACGAGCTGGATGATCGCCTCCAGACGGGTCGGCGTGTCGTCGCCGGGCAGCAGGGCGACCACCAGTAGACCGGCCAGCGCTGCGCCGAGCGCGGCGACCGCGACCCGGCCGAGAGTGCGCATGATCCCGCCGAGCCCGATCCGGCCGACCCGGGGACGGAGCAGCCAGGCGGAGGCAATCGCGGCGGCCAGGTAGGAGACGGCGTTGCCGATCATCATTCCGGCGGCCGCGAAGTGGGCGGCGAAGGCGGCGAAGAGGACGATCTGGACGCCGATCCGAAGCGCCACCACCGGGATGTTGATCAGCGCCGGGGTCCGGGTGTCGGGGAGCGCGTAGAAGGCGAAGGTGAACAGTTGGCTGACCGCGAACGGCACCAGCGCGAGCGCGGCCACCAGCAACACCACCGAGGTGTCGGCCGCGTTGTCGTCGCTGAACGCGCCGTAGCGGAACAGCATGACCGACAGCGGCGTGGCGAGCACGGCGTAGCAGACGGCGATCGGGGCCAGCACCGCCGAGACGGTCCGGGTGCCCCGGGACAGGTCGGCGGCGAGGTCGGCGTAGCGGCCGTCGGCGGCAGCCGCGCTCATCCGGGGCATCAGCGCCGTGATGATCGAGACGGCGATGATGCCGTGCGCCATCATCAACAGCAGGAAGACGTTGTTGTAGATCAGCGCGCCGGCGTCGCCGTCGCCCGCGCGGTTCAGCAGGTTGAACAGCACGATCAGGCCGACCTGGCTGACCGCGACGTAGCAGAACATCCACCCGCCCAGGCGGCCCAGCTCGGCCAGCCCCAGGGCGCGGAAGTCGAAGCGCAGCTTCCACCGGAAGCCGACCTTGCGCAGCGCCGGCAGCAGGCCGGCGGCCTGGATGGCCACGCCGAGCAGCGTGCCGCCGCTGATCAACACGATCTGCTCGGTGGTCATCTGATCCGGCCGGATGGTCTTCGTACCGAAGATCGCGATGTAGAGCCCGGCGGTGCCGATCACCACGAGGTTGTTCAGGATCGGCGCCCACATCGGCGCGGCGAAGTGCCCCCGGGTGTTGAGCACCGCACTGATCAACGCGCTGAGGCCGGTGAAGAAGATCATCGGCAGCATCAGGTACGACAGATTGGTGACCAGGTCCTGATAGTCGTCGCCGCGGTTGTCGCTGGTGTACAGCATGGTCAGCAGTTCCGCGGCGGCCACCGCGAGCAGTGCGGCCACGGCCAGGGTGACCACCGCGAGCGTGAGCAGCCGCTGGGCGTACGCCTGGCCGCCGTCCGCGTCGGCCTTGCGCCGGCGCACCAGCACCGGGATCAGGACGCTGGTGAGGATGCCGCCGAGCAGGAACTCGTAGACCATCCCGGGCAGGATCTGCGCGGTGGTGTACGCGTCACCGACCAGCGCGCCGCCCAGCGCGGCGGTCAGCACCAGCGTGCGCAGGAAGCCCGTACCCCGGCTGACGAGGCTGCCGATCGCCATTACCGCGCTGTTGGTCGCGGCGCTGGCCTCGGCCACCTGCTCCTGCGGGGGCGCGGTCGACTCCAATGCCGGCTGGTTGAGCGGCTCGGCGGAGATGAACGTGGCGCCGTCCGACGGCCGGCCGGGCGCGGCGCCGCCCTGGGCGGCGTTCGCGCTGCGGTAGAGACCGCCGCTCATCTTGTCGCCTCCAAGGCAGAGGGGGTGCGTCCGAGCCGGGCACGGGCCCGTACGTCACAGACGATAGTCAACAGTCGCCCGATACCCGCGCCCGGCGGACCGCATCCCCGCCGGGACCGATAGTCTGGCGCTCCCATGTCCGAAGCCTCCGCTCCCCACGCCGCCGACCGCCGCGAACTCACCGCCGCGCAGCGCAACGCCGTCGCCGAACTGCTCCGGGTCTCCCCGGTCGCCGACGAGCTGGGCCGCCGGTTCGCGCGGGCCGGCCACGAGTTGCACCTGGTGGGCGGTTCGGTACGCGACGCCCTGCTCGGCCGCCTCGGCGACGACCTCGACTTCTGCACCGACGCCCACCCCGACGAGACCCTGCGCATCGTGCGCGGCTGGGCCGAGTCGATCTGGGAGACCGGCCGGGAGTTCGGCACCATCGGCTGCCAGCGCGATGGCCTGCGGCTGGAGGTCACCACCTTCCGCGCCGAGGCGTACGACCAGGTCAGCCGCAACCCGATCGTGGAGTACGGCACCGACCTTGCCGAGGACCTGCGGCGGCGCGACTTCACCATCAACGCGATGGCGGTCAGCCTGCCCGAGCACCGCTTCACCGACCCGCACGGCGGGCTGGACGACCTCGCGGCGAAGGTGATCCGCACCCCGGGCACGCCCGGCGAGTCGTTCGGCGACGACCCGCTGCGGATGCTGCGCGCCGCCCGGTTCGCCGCCCAACTGCGCTTCGCGGTGCACCCCGATGTCCACGCGGCGATGACCCTGATGGCCGCCGACCTGGACCGGATCACCGCTGAGCGGATCCGCGACGAGTTCACCAAGCTGCTCTGCGGCGCCGACCCGATCACCGGGCTGCGGCTGCTGGTCGACACGGGGCTCGCCGAGCGCTTCCTGCCCGAGCTGACCGGGCTGAAGCTCACGATCGACGAGCACGCCCAGCACAAGGACGTCTACGAGCACACCCTCACGGTGGTGAGCAACGCCGTCTCGTACGAGACCGAGGGGCCGGACTTCATCCTGCGGATGGCCGCGCTGATGCACGACGTCGGCAAGCCGGCCACCAAGGCGGTGGGCCCGGACGGCCGGGTCAGCTTCCACCACCACGAGGTGGTCGGGGCCCGGCTGACGAAGGCCCGGATGAAGGCGCTGCGCTACCCCAAGGAGATCACCTCCAAGGTCACCGCGCTGGTCGCGCTGCACCTGCGGTTCTACGGCTACGGCCGGGGCGAGTGGACCGACTCGGCGGTGCGTCGCTACGTCGCCGACGCCGGCGACCTGCTGCCGCGCCTGCACAAGCTGACCCGGTCGGACTGCACCACCCGCAACCGGCGCAAGGCTGCCCAGCTCGCCGCGGACTACGACGCGCTGGAGGAGCGGATCGCCCGGATCGCCGCCGAGGAGGACCTGGCGAGGGTCCGGCCCGACCTGGACGGCAACGCGATCATGGAGCTGCTGGGCGTGCCGCCGGGGCCGGTCGTCGGGCGGGCCTGGAAACACCTCAAGGAGCAGCGCCTGGAGCGCGGCCCGCTGGACCGCGACGAGGCCGAGGCGGAGCTGCTGCGCTGGGCCCGCGACGAGGGCATCGTCGAGTAGTCGGCTACCCGACCAGGGCGCCGCCCCCGGGCTGGGGACGGCGCCCTGTCGCGGCAGCGGCCCCACCGCTGCCCGGTGGCGTCAGCGGGTCTCGACCGCCGTGGCGTCGACCGACGGCTTGCCGTTGCCGGGAACGGACGACGCCGAGCCGAGCTTCGCCAGCAGGCCGGCCAGGTCGATCCCGGTCAGGTCGCTGCCGAGCTGGAGCCCCTGGGCCACATTGCCCGCCACCGACTTCGTCAGCGACGAGGCGCCGTCGGTGGAGATGACGGTCATTTTGTCGATCGCGCCGATCGGGGCGCTGGCCGCCTCGACCACCTGCGGCAGCACCTTGACCAGCAGGTCCAGCACGGCGGCCTCGCCGTACGCCGCGAACGCCTCGGCCTTGCGTGCCATGGCGTCGGCCTCGGCCTGGCCCTTGGCCAGGATGGCTGCGGCCTCGGCCTGGCCCTCCCGCTCGACCGCCTCGGCGATGGCGGAGCGGCGGCGCTGCTCGGCCTCGCCCTCCTTGGCGCCCTCGATCGCGTTGGCCTCGGCCAGCGCGGCCCGGCGGGCCCGCTCGCCCTCACCGGTGAGCCGGGCCTGCTCGGCGGCGGCCTGCGCGGCGGCGATGACGGCCTGCCGCTGCGCGTCGGCGTTCAGCACGGCCGCGTTGCGGGCCGCCTCGGCCTCCTGCTCCACCTTGTACCGGGCCGCGTCCGCCGGCTTGCGCACCTCGGTGTCGAGCTGGCGCTGCTTGAGCTCGGCGTTGCGCTCGGCGACCTTCTGCTGCTCGGAGAGGATCGCCTGGTCCCGCTCGGCCTGGGCGAGCGGCCCGGCCGCCGCGGACTTGGCCTTGGCCGCGTCGATCTCGGCCTGGATGGCGGCCTGCTTGAGCGACAGGTTCCGGTTGGCCTCGGCGATGGCCTCCTCGGCGAGCAGCCGCTCCTGCTCGGCCTGCTGGCGGGCGCGCGCCTCGGCGATCGCCGCGTCCTTGAGCACCCGGGCCGCCTCCGGCCGGCCCAGGTCCTGCAGGTAGGAACCCTCGGCCAGGATGTCCTGGAGCTGGAAGGTGTCCAGCACCAGGCCCTGGTTGGTCATCGAGTGCTCGGCCTCCTCGGCGACCGCGCTGGCGAACGCCGCCCGGTCCCGGATGACCTCCTCGACGGTGAGCCGGCCGACGATGGAGCGCAGCGCGCCGGCGAGCACCTCCCGCGTGAAGTCCTCGATCTCGTCCTGCTGGTGCAGGAATCGCTGGGCGGCGGCGCGGATGGCGTCCTCGGTGCCGCCGACCTTGACGATCGCGACGCCGTGCAGCTCGGTGCGGATGCCCTGCTTGCTGACCGCGCCCTTGATCCCGACGTCGATCCGCCGGCTGGACAGGTCGAGCGACTGGAGCTTCTGCACCACCGGCAGGACGAAGACGGACGCGCCGAGCACGACCTTCTGCCCGGACATGTCGGTGGACCGGCCGCCGTCGGCGGTCTGCGTGGTGCGGCCCTTGCGGCCGGTGACGATGAAGGCCTCGTTCGGCCCGGCGACCTTGATCCGGGAGAGGACGAAGAGCACGAGCACGATGACGAGGAGGACCGCGCCGCCGATGGCGATGAGAAGGGGCATGTGACCGTCCTGATCTGCTATGAGGGGGTTCAGTAGGTTTCGACGTGCACGCTGGTCTCGCTGAGCGCCTCGACCACGAAGATCTGGGCACCGACCGGGATCGGTCGGTCGGCCCGGGCATTGAGCTTGACCGGCTGGCCGGCCACCCGGACCCGGACCTCGCCGTAGCCGTCTGCGGGCACCGGGGTGACCACCAGGCCGATCGCGCCGACCAGGTGGTGGCGGGTGGGGGTGGGATCGGTGCGCATGTTGCGGGCCGCCCGGCTCAGCCGGGACGCCGCCCACGCGGTGGGCGCGGCCGCGACGAGGCCGCCGGCCAGCGCCACCGCGATCATCCCGGGGGTACGCCCGCCGAGCAGCTCATTGGCGATAGCGGCGCCGAAGCCGAGCGCCCCGGTGAAACCGGCGACCGCCTCGACCGACACGGGACCGTCGAAGTCCGGGTTGCCGAAGTGCAGCAGCTCGGTGCCGAGCAGGGCGAGCGCCAGCACCGCGACGCCCGCTCCGCCGATGATGAGGAAGATCAGTGTCCCCGTGGCCACGACCCGCACCGTACCGATCTGGCGCAACGTGCCGCCGAACTCGCCCGACACGGAATCTAGCTATTGACAAGATTCCGGCGGGCAGCCAATCTTGACAATGACAAGACGGAGGTGCCCATGTCCTCGGCGACCCTGACCACCGCCGGCATCCTGCTGATCACCGTCGTCACGGTGGCGTACGGCGGACTGACCCTGCTCATGCACCTGACCCGGCGCAAGGCCGGCTACCTCGACAACCCGGTGCGCCGGGGCCTGTGGACCGCCGGCCACGCGCACGCCGGGGTGCTGGTCCTCTTCGCGCTGGCCGTGCTGCCCTACGTCGACCAGGCCGACGCGTCCGACGGCACCCGCACGCTCATCCGCGCCCTGCTCGTGGCGGCGCCGATCCTGATGCCGCTCGGCTTCTTCCTCTCGGTGGCCCGGCCGCAGGACACCAGGCCCAACAAGCTGATCTGGCTGACGGTCGCGGGCGGCGCCAGCCTCAGCGCCGGTGCCCTGCTGCTCGGCTTCACCTTGCTGTGAGCGGGCCGTCCCGGGGCGGGATGCCGGCGGCCACCCGACGGCGTCGCCGGGGCGCACCAGCCAGGCCGGGCGCGACCGGGACAATGGGGAGATGCGCTGGACCGTGCTCGACTCCCCGATCGGCGAGTTCTCCGTCGCCACCGACGGGACACACGTGTGCCGGGCCCACTTCGGCCGGGTCGGCACGGCTGACGAGGAGCCGGGCGACGAGACGGCCCGGCAGGCCGTGGCGGAGCTGCGGGCGTACTTCGCGGGCGAGCTGACCGAGTTCGCGGTGCCGCTGGCGGTGCCGGGCGGTACCGACTTCGAGCGTGGCGTCTGGCGGGAGATGACCCGCATCCCGTACGGGGAGACGCTCACCTACGGCGAGGTGGCCCGGCGGCTCGGCGACCAGGGCGCCGCCCGCGCGGTCGGGGTGGCCTGCAACCGCAACCCGATACCGGTGCTCGTGCCGTGCCACCGGATCGTCGGGGCGGGCGGCAAGCTGGTCGGCTTCGGCGGCGGCCTGGACCGCAAGGTGAAGCTGCTCGAACTGGAGGCCGGGGTCGCCCTGCAACGCGCCTGGTCCTGACGCGGGGCCGCCGCACGGCGGGCTGCTCCTGAGGCGGGTCGCTGTGCGACGCGCCTGGTCCTGATCTGGAGCCAAGCCGCCCGCCGGCACCCGGCGACGTCAGCCCGGGGCGGGCAGGCAGCCGCCGTCGGCGATGCGGGTGCCGATCTCCACGGCGACGTCGCCCGCCCGGACGCTGCCGAAGACGCACGCCCGGCCGGTCCATCCCGCGAAGATCAGGCCGTCACCGGGGCCGAGGTCGAGCCGGCCCGGCGGCCGGACGGTGACGTCGGTCAGCCCGGTCGCGGCGACGGCCCGCCGGACGGATTCCTCTCCGGGGTCGTCCCGCCCACCGGCGGTCAGGAGATTGAGGCTCCGCATGACTTCCGCCGCGCAGGCTCGGGCACCGCTGGCCGCCTCCGCATCGAGCGTGCCGCGCTGCCGGAAGGCGTCGTTGGCCGCCTGCTGACGGCGGAACTCCTCCTCGCGCCGCTGCTCGTCGGTCAGCGGCTGGCCGCCGGCAGGTCGGCTCGGCGTGGCGGTCGGGGCACCGCCGGCGGTCCGGGTGAACTCTCCTGGGCGCGCGACGGGGGCTTTCGCGCCGACGCAGCGGGCCTCGGTGATCGTCGCAGAGGTGGTCGGCAGGGCCGGTGCGATGCTGTCGTTCGGTGCGGAGGCGGGACCGGTGCCTGGACCGGTGCCCGGAGCCGCGCAGCCGGCGAGGACCGGAAGAAGCACGGTACAAGCGACCGCGCCGATCGCCCATCGTGCCGCTCGCCGGCGGCCGGGGCGCGGGACGGACGTCACGGCGGTCAGCCTAACCGCGCGTCGCCGATCGCTCGACCCCGTGCGACGCCGGTGGTCGTCGCGCGTACGGCGGTGGAAGAGCCGGACGCGGCGAGGGCCGGGTCCGTGCGGACCCGGCCCTCGGTGGTGCGTGGTGGTCAGCGCGTCAGCGCTCGACCTCACCGGCGATGAACGCCTCGACGGCGGCGTGCGCGTCGTGGTCGGCGTACTGCACCGGCGGGGACTTCATGAAGTACGACGAGGCCGACAGGATCGGGCCGCCGATCTTCCGGTCCAGCGCGATCTTCGCGGCGCGGACGGCGTCGATGATGACGCCGGCCGAGTTCGGCGAGTCCCACACCTCGAGCTTGAGCTCGGCGTTGAGCGGGGTGTCGCCGAAGGAGCGACCCTCCAGGCGGATGTACGCCCACTTGCGGTCGTCGAGCCACGGCACGTGGTCCGACGGGCCGATGTGCACGTCGCTCTTGCTCATCTCGTGCGGGATCTGGGACGTGACCGACTGGGTCTTCGAGATCTTCTTCGAGACCAGCCGGTTGCGCTCCAGCATGTTCATGAAGTCCATGTTGCCGCCGAAGTTGAGCTGGTACGTGCGCAGCAGCTCGACACCGCGGTCCTCGAAGAGCTTCGCCAGCGCGCGGTGCACGATGGTGGCGCCGACCTGGCTCTTGATGTCGTCACCGACGATCGGCAGGCCCGCGTCCTCGAACTTCTTCGCCCACTCGGGGTCGGAGGCGATGAAGACCGGCAGGGCGTTCACGAACGCGCAGCCGGCGTCGATCGCGGCCTGCGCGTAGAACTTGTCGGCCTGCTCGGAGCCGACCGGCAGGTAGGAGACGACGACATCGACCTGCGCGTCGCGCAGCGCCTGCGCCACGTCGACCGGCTCGGCGTCGGACTCCTCGACGATCTCGCGGTAGTACTGGCCCAGACCGTCGAAGGTCGGGCCGCGCTGCACGGTCACGCCGGTCGGCGGCACGTCGCAGAGCTTGATGGTGTTGTTCTCGCTGGCGACGATCGCCTCGGCGAGGTCCATGCCCACCTTCTTGGCGTCCACGTCGAACGCCGCGACGAACTGCACGTCCGAGACGTGGTAGTCGCCGAAGGTGACGTGCATGAGACCCGGGACGCGGTCGTTCGGGTCGGCGTTCCGGTAGTACTCCACGCCCTGCACGAGGGACGAGGCGCAGTTACCCACACCGACGATGGCGACGCGGACGGAGCCCATAGCGTCTGCCTCCTTCTTCTTCATCACGGCCGCTCTTTCCTGGACTCTCCAGGCGGAGGCGGGCTGTTGTCTTCTCGTCGGCCGCCGGCCGTCCCGGTTTCCGGGACCGTCGGGGCACGGCCGGAGCGCTCGTTGGCGATGAGCTCCTCCAGCCAGCGGACCTCGCGCTCACAGGCGTCCAAGCCATGGCGCTGCAGTTCCAGCGTGTACGCGTCGAGGCGTTCGGCCGCGCGGCCGAGCACGTCGCGAAGCCCCTCGCGACGCTCCTCGATCTTTCGCCGGCGGCCCTCCAGGATGCGGAGTCGGGTCGCCTGGTCGGTCCGGGCGAAGAACGCGAAGTGCACGCCGAAGCCCGTGTCGTCGTACGTCTCGGGCCCGGCCTGTGCGATCAGTTGGGCGAAGCGTTCCTTGCCCTCCGCGGTGATTTTGTAGACCACCCGACCTCGTCGGCTGGTCAGCGCGGGAACCTCCTCGGCGGTGGCGGGTGTCTCGGCGGCCTCGGTGATCCATCCCGCCGCCTGCAACCGGCGCAGGGTCGGGTAGAGCGAGCCGTAGCTGATCGCCGCCCGGATCGCGCCGAGCTTGGCGGTCAGCTCCTTGCGCAGCTCGTAGCCGTGCATCGGAGACTCCTGCAGGAGGCCGAGGATGGCGAGCTCGAGCACGGGCCATCCTCTCTGTACCCTCTACGCGGAGCGGTAACCGCCGCGATGTATCGGACCGATACATCGCACGCTAGCGGATCACCGTGATCAGGGCAAACCCCCGTTTCCGGGTTCCTGTGGTCACGCATCGTCACCGTGGTCGCCCCGTCCGGCGAGACCGCGTACCCTCTTCCGCATGCGTACGCAGCGCCAGGTGGTGGACTACTCGCTCCGGAAGCGAGCGGTGCTGCGTGAGCTTCTCGCCGGTCGGGTCGGCACGTACGACGTCTGCGACGCGTCGCCGTACCTGAAAAACGCCGCTCGCTACCACGGCGAGCCGACGGACGAGCGGTGCCCGATCTGCCGGAGCGAGAACCTGACGCGCGTCCACTACATTTACGGCGACGAACTCAAGCAGTCCGCCGGCCAGGCCCGGACGCTGGCCGAGTTGCCCGTGCTGGCGATGACGCTGCGTGAGTTCCAGGTCTTCGTGGTGGAGGTGTGCCTCGGCTGTGACTGGAACCATCTCGTCGAGCAGTACCTGCTCGGCCGGGACGGGCTGGCCGGGGACCCGGAGGGCGGGCCGGAGCAGGACGCGGTGGGCGGCACGGCTGCCTCGGGCACCGGCGCGGTCGGTCGACGGAGGCGAGAGGCGCAACGGTGATCCTGGCTCGATCGGCCGACCCCGGCCAGCACGCGCGCGCCCGGGCAGACCGACGGCTCGTTGGTCTGATTGGCCCGATTGATTCACAACTGACACCGGTCCACCGCGGCACACCTGTGCCGCACCTGGCGGGTGTCCCATCTCACGGCAAACCGGTGGCGGCGCGGTCGCGCCACACCGCGACGGCAGGGTGTGAGGAATGAACTCGTACGGCGATCCCAGTTCCCCGCGCGGGCGGGCCCAGATTCCGGGCCGGCACGGCGACTCCGGCGGTGACGCCCGCGGGGGCGGTTGGTCGGCTGCACAGGAGGGTACGGCACCCGGCCGCGCCTCGGTCGCGCCCCGGGGTGCCGCCGGTGGGCGGGCCTCGGTCGGCGGCTCGGCGTCCGTGCCGCCGCGCGGCGGTCCGGCCGCCGGATCGGCTTCGGTGGGGTCCGCCTCCGCCGGTCGTGCCGGCGCCGGCCGGGCCTCCGTCCCGGTCTCCCCGGCGCCGGGCGCGGGCCGGGCGGGCGCGGGCCGCGCATCGGTGCCGGTCTCCCCGGCGGCCGGCGGATCGGCCGGCCGCGCCACGGTGGGCGCCGCGGCCGTCGGTGCCGCCTCGGCCGGGCGGGCCAGCGTCGGATCGGCGGCCGTCGGCGGCGTCGCCGGCCGGGCGTCGGCGCGGGCGAGCGTCTCGCCGGGCTCGGGTGGCCCGGGTGGCCCCGGGGGGCCGACCGGCCCCGGCCGCGGCGGTCGCGGCTCGGGCGACCCGGCCAAGGCGGCGCGGGCGAAGAAGCGCAAGCGGATGAACATGCTGATCGCCGCGTTCGCGGTCTTCATCATGCTCGCCGGCCTCGGCGTGGTCGGCTTCACCTACTACTCGACCAACGTGGTTCTTCCCAACGAGGTCCCGTTGCCGCTCTCCACCACGATCTATGCCAGCGACAAGAAGACCCAGGTGGCCCGGCTGGGCAATGAGAACCGCACCTTCGTCACGATCAAGGACATCCCCGAGCACGTCCAGCACGCAGTGGCGGCGGCCGAGGACCGGAACTTCTACAAGCACTCGGGTGTGGACTACAAGGGCATCGCACGGGCAGCCTGGAACAACCTCACCGGCGGCGACAAGCAGGGCGCGTCGACGATCACCCAGCAGTACGCCCGCAACGCGATCGAGAACCTGAAGGACGACACCTACGCCCGAAAGGTCAAGGAGGCGATGTTCGCCTCCAAGCTGAACGAGAAGTACACCAAGCCAGAGATCATGCAGCACTACCTCAACGTGATCTACTTCGGGCGCGGTGCGTACGGCATCGAGGCGGCCGCCCAGACCTACTTCGGCAAGTCGGCGAACAAGCTCTCGGTCGCCGAGGGCGCGGTGCTTGCCTCGCTGATCAAGCAGCCGGTGGCCAGCGAGACCCACAAAGGCTACGACCCGGCGGTCAACCCCACCGATGCCCAGAAGCGGTGGAACTACGTGCTCGGGGGCATGGTCGAGGAGGGCTGGTTGAACGCCGCGGATCGACCGACCGCGTACCCGAAGGTGCTGGCGCCGAAGAAGGACGGCAACGGGTTCGGCGTGAAGAGCCCCCGAGGCAACGTCGTCAACTACGTCCGCCAGGAGATGGAGCAGTGGGGGATCTGCTCAGACTCGGGCGCGCCGGGCAAGCCGAGCTGCGTCGACGAGTTGCGTGACGGCGGCTACCGGATCACGACCACCATCAACGCGAAGATGCAGCAGGCGCTGGAGGAAGCCGCCCAACCGGACCGGAAGGGGTCGGTGCTCTACGGGCAGCCGAAGAATCTCATGGCGGCAGCGGTCTCCATCGATCCTAAGTCCGGCCGGGTGCTCGCCTACTACGGTGGTGACAGCGGCGCCGACTTCGACTACGCGGGCAAGAACACCAACGCCAACGGCGACATCGTCGGTGGTCATCCGCCAGGCTCGTCGTTCAAGGTCTACACCTTGGCGGCCGCCATCGACGCCGGCATCTCGGTCAAGTCGCGCTGGGACGCCACCCCGTTCAAGCCGGAAGGCTTCAAGGACGAGGTGCAGAACGCCGGCCGCGACGTTACGGAGACCTGCAACAAGTCCTGCACGCTGGAGGAGTCGACCATTCGGTCGTACAACGTGCCGTTCTTCCACCTCACCGAGAAGATCGGTGCCGACAAGGTGGTCGGCATGGCACAAAAGGCCGGCGTGAGCACGATGTGGACGGTCGATCCACCCCAGCCGTACGACTTGGTCAAGGAGAAGCCGGAGAACCTCGCGCCGAGCAAGTTCGACCGAGTCGTCGGCTATGGCCAGTACCCGATCACCGTGCTCGACCATGCCAACGGGCTCGCCACGCTGGCCAATGACGGTAAGTACAACAAGGCGCATTTCGTCCTCGCGGTGGAAAAGCAGGACAAGGAGACCGGCAAGTGGGTGAAGGTGCCGGGCACCGGCGAGAAGCTCAAGCCGCAGCCGCGCATCAAGCCGGAGGTCGCCAACGAGGTGACCGCCGTGCTGAAGGAGATCCCGGAGAAGAACAACGCCAACCTGGACGAGGGGCGGGACGCGGCCGGCAAGACCGGTACCTGGGAGTACAACGGGACCCCGCGTAACGCCCACGCCTGGATGGTCGGCTATGACGACAACCTCGCCACCGCGGTGTGGATTGGCAGCCGGGACCCCAGAAAGCCGGCGATCGTGGACAAGAACAAGGCCGATATCGGCGGTAGCAGCTTCCCGGCCAAGCTCTGGAAGCGGTACATGGACGATGCGTTGAAGGGCAAGGACAGGTCGGATCTGCCGAGCATCACCGGCATCGGTAACGACAAGGCCGGCAACGGCGAGGCGCCCCCGCCGCCCCCGCCCCCGACGGACCCGCGCTGCCCCGACCCGTTGAACCCGTTCTGCCCGCCGGACGGCAACAACGGCGGTGGCAACAACGGCGGTGGTAACAACCCGGGTGGCCCGACCGGGCCCACCACCCCGACGGATCCGCGGCCGGATGGCGGTGGTGGCGGGCTGATGCCGAGCAGCACACCACGGCCCGACGACGACTGAGCCACGAACGCCGCCGGCGGCCGGACGACCTGTCCGGCCGCCGGCGGCGTTTCCGCGTACCGACGTGTCGGGTGCTGAAGGGGACGCGGAGGCCGGTTGTACGGCAGGATGCACCCTCATGAGCACGCAGCCGACGCGAGGCATCGACGACGCCGGTGCCGCCGACCACCCGTCCCGGTCCGACGGCTTCGTCCGGGGCGTCTCCGGCGTCATCGGCGGCCCGCTGGGCGACCACGCGGTCGCGCTCGACCGACCCGCCGGGCGGGAGAGTCGGTTCTGGACGGCGGCGAGGATCGTCCTGGCCCTGGTCTGCCTGACCCTGGCGCTGCACTGGGTGCAGAAGTCGCCCTGCCAGGACGGCGCCTGGCAGAACAACGTGCAGTACACCCGGTTCTGCTACACCGACGTGCTGGCGCTCTACTACGCCGAGCGGCTCAACGAGGGCGCGGTCCCCTACCGGGACCACCCCGTCGAGTACCCGGTGCTCACCGGCTACTTCATGGGCGCGCTCGGCCTGCCCGTGCACGCCCTCGGCGAGAACGACCCGGGGATCAACCAGGGCCAGTGGTTCTACAACCTGAACGCGCTGGTGCTCGGCGCGCTGGCGGTCGCCACGGTGGCGGTGATTCTCGCCCTGCGCCGCCGACGACCCTGGGACGCCGCGCTCTTCGCGCTCGCCCCCGCGCTGATGCTCACCGCCACGGTCAACTGGGACCTGCTCGCCATCGGGCTGGCCGCGTTCGGCCTGTTCGCCTGGGCCCGCAGCCGGCCCCTGCTCGCCGGCGTCCTGCTCGGCCTCGCCGGGGCGGCCAAGATGTGGCCGCTGTTCATCTTCTGGCCGATCCTGTTGCTGGCGCTGCGCGCCGGGCGGCTCCGCGCCGCCCTCACCGCCATCGGCGCGGCCCTGGTGTCCCTGGTCGCCGTGAACCTGCCGGTCGCCGTCCCCTACCGGGAGAACTGGGACCGCTTCTTCGAGCTGAACTCGACCCGGCCGATCGACTGGGGCACCCTCTGGTACATCGGGCGCTACCTGGACGGGAAGGTCGGCAGCGCCAACCCCGCCGATCTCGGGCCCTTCGAGTGGCTGAACGTCAACATCCCGGCGCTGAACGCCCTGTCGTACGCCCTCTTCGGGCTGGCCTGCCTCGGGGTGGCCGCGCTGGGGCTGCTGGCGCCGCGCCGCCCCCGGCTCGCGCAGCTCGCGTTCCTGGTGGTCGCCGCGTTCCTGATCTTCAGCAAGGTGTGGTCGCAGCAGTTCGTGCTCTGGCTGCTGCCGCTGGTGGTGCTGGCCCGCCCCAAGTGGGGCGCCTTCCTGGCCTGGCAGGTGGCCGAGGTCTGCTACTTCGCGGCCTTCTACGGGGAACTGCTCGGCGCGTCGACCGGCAAGCCGGTCTTCCCGGAGGGCGTCTTCGTGCTGGCGGCCACGCTGCGCCTGACCACCGTGGTGGTGCTCTGCGTGCTGGTCGTGCGGGAGATTCTGCGGCCGGAACTCGACCCGGTGCGGGCCACGTACGCCGACGACCCGGACGGCGGTCTCCTCGACGGCGCGCCGGACGCACCCTGGCTCGACCGCTGGCGAGGCCGGCCCAGCGCCCCCGCCGAGCCGGCACCCCTCCCGGCGTGACCCGTCCCGCCGGCCGCCCGAGGTGACACCCGGGCGGCCGGCGGCACGCGGGTCAGAGGCGGTAGACCACCACCTGGCCGATCTCCTCGCGGGTGATGCCCAGGCCGTCGACCGGCGCGTCGACCGTGACCTCCCACGGCGTGCCGGCGATCTGGTCGCGCATCAGCAGCACGTTGCGGACGCCGAGGACGCGCAGGTAGTCGACGCTGGTCTGGTCGGGGAAGGAGAGCGTTACCCGGCGCACCTCGTCGAGCTGGTGCGGGGTGAAGCCGCTGCCCCCGTTGACCACGTCCTGGAACCTGGTCGTGGACCAGAGCATCACCGGCTGGTCGAGGTTCTGGCTGCTCGGCAGCACCAGCAGCGGGCCGGCCACGGTCCGCATCGCGGCGGGCTGCTGCGGCACGACCGGGTGCGGCGTGACGTTCAGGCCCTCGGCGATCACCAGCACCAGCGGCAGCAGGGTGGCCAGGCGCAGCCACGGGCCCGGCCAGGACGGGATCCGCTCGGCGCAGATCTCCCGCACCCGCGTGGCGAACGCGCTGACCGCGCCCGCCGCGAGCAGCCCGAGCAGCAGCGTGGTCCAGAGCATCAGCCGGCCGGGGGTGCGCAGGCCGCTCCACCCGGGCAGGTGCTCGAAGAGCGGAACGTAGGTGTACGTGCCGTCGAAGAACCGGGTGCCCATGGCGAGCACCATGGTCACCACCACCCCGGCGAGCAGCAGCAGCCGGTGGCGCAGCTTCCAGACGGAGAAGAAGAGCCCGCCGGCGGCGAGGGCGTAGAGCACGAACCCGGGCAGCAGGGTCATCTCCGGGTGCCAGGGCAGCGCCGCCCGCGCGCCCTCGTGCAACTCGCCCCAGACACGCGACTCGGCAGGCGCGGTGAAGAAGCCGCTCGCCGGCGGGGAGAAGATGCCGATGTCGGCGACCGTCCGCTCCGCCTGCGGGTGCTGCTCCTTCACCGTGAAGTACGGAACCGCCAGCAGCGCGCCGACACCGGCGAAGAGCAGCCCGCCGACCAGATCCGCGGCCAGCAGCCGGCGCCCGAACGGGCGCTTCACGGCCCAGAACCAGGTTCGCCGGACGTACCAGGTCACGGCGGCGACGACCACCGTGCCGCCGAGGAAGTACGCGAACGGCAGCCCGATGCCGAAGCCCAGGCTGAGCTGCCAGGCGGCCACCAGCCAGCCGGTGTAGACCCAGCCGTCGTGCCGGCGCTCCGGGCGGTAGCCGTGGCGGAGCGAGTAGCCGTGCCCTCGCGCCAGCATGGCCAGCGCCAGCGGGATGCCGCCGTTGGAGATCACGTGCAGGTGCCCGGCCTGCGCGAGCAGCCAGGGCGCGTAGGCGTAGCTGACCCCGGCCACCGCCCCGCCGATCCGGCCCGCGCCGAGCTGGCGGGCCAGCGCGTACGCCCCGAGCGTGGCGAGCGCGTGGGCCAGCACGAACATGATGTTGTAGCGCAGCACGGCGGCCTCGGGGCCGGTGCCGATCATGCCCGCCGGGGCGTAGCCGAGCAGCGTGTCGGAGAAGGCGAAGCTCCAGTCCTCCGGAAAGAAGGTGTTCGACTGCCACAGCTGCGCCGGGTTGGTCAGCAGGATGTGCCCGGACCAGGCCATCTGCCACGCCTGCAGGCTCGGGTCCCAGTAGTCCTGCGGGAGGGTGTGCAACGGGTAGCGCAGGGTCGGCCAGGTCATCAGGACGGCCAGCGCCAGCGAGCCGAGCGTCGCGAGCGTCCACTCGTGGATCAGCACGCGACCGACCGCCCGGGCGGCACGCCGTACCCAGCTTGGCCGGGGCTCCGGGGCGGACGCGAAGGCGGCCCACCGGTCCGGCTTCCCCGCCTCCTTGCTGCTTTCCTCGGCCTTGCCGCTCTCCGTGCCATCGCCGGCCTTGTCGGTGCCGTCCTTGCCGTCCTTGCCGTCACCGTCCTCGGCGGGACCGGCCTCGGCGGGACCGGCCTCGGCGGGACCGGCCTCGGCGGGACCGGCCTTGCGGTCCTTGCCGTCGGCGTCCTTGGCCCTGCCGTCGCCGGTGGTGCTGGCGTGACCGGCGGCGGCCTTGACGTCGCTGTCGGTCGTGACGTCGTCGCTGGTTTCGGCGGCACCGGGCTTGGCTCCGGCGTCGCCGAGCCTGGTGCTGGCGTCTCCGCTGTTCGTGGCCTCGCCGGCCTTGGCGTCGCCGGTGCCGCTGCCCGTGCCCGGCCGGTCGTTGTCTCTGCCGCTCGTGCCGCGGGCGTCCCTGGTGGCCGGGTCCTTGTCGGTGGAGCCGGTCCCGGCGGGAGCACCGGCCATCGGCGTGGTGCCGCCACCCGTACCGCTGGCCGGGCCGGCCGGGTTCGCGTGCGCCGCGTCGGTGGAGGTGGTCGGGCCCGGGGGTGGGCTGGCCGGCGCGTCGCTGCCGGAAGCCGCCGACGGGTCGGCGGCGGGGTGGGTGCCGCCGCTGGCGGACTGGTCGGTCGTCATGCGGCGGGGCTCTCCGCCCCGAGCCGGTCACGCAGGAAGGCGATATCGGCGCCCTGGCCCTCGACGCCGCCGGGGGTCTCGACGATCACCGGCGCGTCGGCCGCGCGGATCACCGCCACCAGCAGTTCGGGGTCGATTGTCCCGCCGTCGAGGTTGTCGTGCCGGTCCTGCCCGGAGTTGAACGCTCCCTTGGAGTTGTTGGCGTGCACCAGGTCGATCCGTCCGGTGATCGCCTTGACCCGGTCGACCAGACCGAGCAGTTCCTCGCCGCCGGCGTGCGCGTGGCAGGTGTCCAGGCAGAAGCCCACCTCGTAGTCGCCCACGGCGTCCCAGAGCCGGGCCAGCGCGTCGAGCCGCCGGGCGCACGCGTTGTCGCCACCGGCGGTGTTCTCGATCAGGACCGGCAGCTCGAAGCCGCCGGAGTCCGCCGCGTACGCGAAGGTCTTGCGCCAGTTGTCGAAACCGACGGCGAGGTCGTCCCCGGCGTTGACGTGCCCGCCGTGCACGATCAGCCCCTTCGCGCCGACGGCGGCGGCCGCCTGGGCGTGCCCGAGCAGCAGCTTCCGGCTGGGAATCCGGATCCGGTTGTTCAGGGTCGCGACGTTGATGACGTACGGCGCGTGGACGTAGAGGTCGACGTCCGCCGCCCGCAGCCGCTCCGCGTCCTCCCGGGGCTTCGGGGCTTTCCACCCCTGCGGGTCGGAGAGGAAGAACTGCACGGCCCCGGCCTCTCGGGCCGTCGCCTCCGCCAGCGGGTCGGTCGAATCGACGTGGGCTCCGATACGCATGCAGGGGAGCCTACGTCGCCGCGCCGACAGCCGGGGCGACGGCGGTGGGGAGTGGCAAGCGTGCCCGCGTCACCTCCCGGCGTCGGCGGTCGTTGATGCGAGTGGGATCCACGGTTGGCGTTTCCGGGCGGGCCGACCTGCGGCCGCCTCGCCGGGTGGCCGAGCCGCCCGGGAAGCGGGGGCACCCCGTCGCGCGGCCCGGCGCGACGGGGGCCGGCCCCGGAACCGGTACCCGGGCCGGCCGAAAAATTTCGGAGAAATCCGCCATTTACGCCGACAAGGGTTAAGAGCCGTTGTAACGTCAGGTAACAACACGATAAAGCTCCGCGGGGCGTCCCCGGTCCAACCTCATCGGTGTGGTCGTTCCTCCCCAGGTCCCACCCAAGGAATGCGGACGGGACGCCCCGCGGCCTCGTGCACGGGGGCTCGCATCGACAGTGACGTCGAGGCGGGCCCCCGTCGCCTCTGTCCGGGGCGGTGGGCCGACCACCCCAGGCATGATCGTCCGGACCGGGTATCCTGGTCCGGTTGTCCGCGTCCGGCCGGGTCCCCCCGGGACCGGCGTGGGCCACGACGCACGACCTCCTGCCACGGAAGGACCGTGGCCGCTTAGCCCACAGGAGGTGAGCACGTCTTGCGTCATTACGAGATCATGGTGATCCTCGACCCCAGCCTCGAGGAGCGCACCGTCGCCCCGTCGCTCGACACGTACCTGAACGTGATCCGGACCGCGGGTGGCTCGGTGGAGAAGACCGACGTGTGGGGCCGCCGGCGCCTCGCGTACGAGATCAACAAGAAGGCCGAGGGCATCTACGCCGTCATCGACCTGCAGGCGACGCCTGCGGCGGTGGCCGAGCTGGACCGTCAGCTGCGGCTCAACGAGTCCGTGCTGCGCACCAAGGTCATCCGGCCGGAGATGCGCTAAGCATTCAAACCCGGTTCACCCGGACCAGCCTCATCGGTGCTGTCAGAGGGCTCTGAGAGCCTGTACGGCAGAACAGATGAGTGCGCGAGGAGATGGTCATGGCAGGAGACACCACCATCACGGTCATCGGCAACCTGACCGATGACCCCGAGTTGCGGTTCACCCCCTCCGGTGCGGCGGTCGCCAAGTTCCGGGTCGCTTCGACGCCCCGGTTCATGGACAAGGCCTCCGGCGAGTGGAAGGACGGCGAGCCGCTCTTCCTGGCGTGCACCGTGTGGCGGCAGGCGGCGGAGCACGTCGCCGAGTCGCTCCAGCGGGGCGCCCGCGTGATCGTCTCGGGCCGGCTGCGTCAGCGGTCGTACGAGACGCGCGAGGGCGAGAAGCGCACCGTCATCGAGCTCGAGGTCGACGAGATCGGCCCGTCGCTGCGCTACGCCACGGCGAAGGTGCAGAAGATGTCCCGCTCCGGCGGCGGTGGCGGCGGCTTCGGCGGCGGTGGTGGAGGTGGCCAGGGCGGCGGCGGAGGCAACTTCGACGACCCCTGGGCCTCGGCCGCGCCGGCACCCTCGCGCGGTGGTTCGGGTGGCGGAAACTTCGACGAGGAGCCCCCGTTCTAATGGCGCCGAGCGCCCGCGATCGCAAACCAGGAGCACGAGCAATGGCCAAGGCCGCTGCACTTCGCAAGCCGAAGAAGAAGGTGAACCCGCTCGACAAGGACGGGATCACCTACATCGATTACAAGGACACCGCGCTGCTGCGCAAGTTCATCTCCGACCGCGGCAAGATCCGCGCTCGGCGGGTGACCGGCGTGACCTCGCAGCAGCAGCGGCAGATCGCCCGTGCGGTCAAGAACGCCCGCGAGATGGCGCTCCTGCCGTACACGGCCACGGCCCGCTGAGAGGAGGCACCGATATGAAGATCATCCTGACTCAGGAGGTGTCCGGCCTCGGTGCCCCGGGCGACATCGTCGAGGTCAAGAACGGCTACGGCCGTAACTACCTGCTGCCGCAGGGCTTCGCGATCGCCTGGACCAAGGGTGCGGAGAAGCAGGTCACGGTCATCAAGCGGGCCCGCTCGGCCCGGGAGATCCGCGACCTCGGCCACGCCAACGAGGTCAAGGACCAGCTCGAGGGCCTCAAGGTCAACCTGAAGGCCCGTGCCGGTGACGGTGGTCGGCTCTTCGGGTCGGTCACCCCGGCCGAGATCGTCGAGGCCGTCAAGGTCGCCGGCGGCCCGGTCCTCGACCGTCGTCGGCTGGAGCTGCCCGGTCACATCAAGTCGACCGGCTCCTACCCGGTGCGGATCAAGCTGCACCCCGAGGTGACCGCCAAGTTCGACCTCAACGTCGTCCAGGGCTGACGCCTCACCACAGCACCACGACAGGGCCCGCACCGACCGGTGCGGGCCCTGTTCGCGTTCGACGAGCCGGCCCGGCCGGGTAGTGGCGCGTCAGCCGATCGGCTGCCCGGTGACCGCGCTGATCATGACCGTCGAGAGGCCGCCGCCGACCACCGCCGCAGCCAGCGCCACCGTGGCCGAACGCCAGGTGGTGTCGACCCGGCGCAGCAGCAGCGCCACGACCAGGCTGCTGGCCAGCGCCAACCCGAATCGCGGCAGGCCTGATGACAGGGAGCCCAGCGCCCGCGACCGCGGCGAGTCGCAGCCTCCGCCGCTGATGTCGGTGACGCAACCCGCCGGCGCCTGCCCATCGAGCGTCAACAGCCAGACGAAGATCAGCACCGCCGGCACCAGGTAGCAGGCGGCGGTGTAGAGCAGCGGCCGCCACGGCCCACCCGGATCGGCATCGAGCAGGTCGTCCTCGACGTGGCGGCTCCAGGCCCCCGCCCCGGCTGCCTCGACCCGACCGCGTACGGCTGACGAGGTCGACGCCCGCGACGGGGCGACCGGCTCGGACGCCCGCCGTCGCGGCGCCATGCGCGGTCGGGGGGCGATGTAGGAGGCCACCGGCGACGGGGGAGCCGACGCCGGCGGGTCCATCCACCGCGGATCGTCGCCCGCCAGGCGGGTGCCCGACCAGGACCCCTCGTCCCGGTCGTCCTGCCCGGGCCAGGGCCACCCCTCCGCGGTGCCGCCGCCGGGGCGCGGCGGCACCGTCCGGTCCCACCCACCGCCGTCGGAGTATCGCTCCCACTGCCCGGTGCTGTCCGGTTGGTGCCACTGGCCGGTGTCGTCGCTCCGGTCCCACCGAACGGCGGCGGCGGAGTGCTCCCAGCGGTCCACCTCGCCGGCCGGGCGCCACGCGCGCACGCCCGACGCGTCCCACGGGTCCACCGGCGGTGGGTAGGAGGGCGTCGACCCGCGTGCCTCCCGGTCCCAGGGTTCCACCGCCGGCCGGTCCTCGGCCACCCGTCGGCCCCGGCGGTCGGGGCGTCCGTCCTCCCACGTCGGCGCCGGCCCGGACGCGTCGGCCGGCTCCCCCGGGCCCGCCCGGACGACCGGTGGGCGGCTGGGCGGCAAGCGCTTCGGCCGCCCCTGCGGCGTCGCCCCGGAGGCCGGGTCGTCCTCGGCCCGGCGGCGCCCCGAGTAGCCCCGCTCCTGCGGTCGGTCGAGGTCGTCCTCGTCGTCTGGGGCGGCGTGCCGACCGCCGCCGTCCGCGCGGCGAACGCCGGACTCGAGCGCCCAGCGCGGCAGGTAGGGATCGACGAACTCCTGCTGGCCGGCTGCGACGCCGCGACGTCGGCTCCGGGCGCGGGGCCGGGCGGTGTCTCCGTCGTAGGGGTCGGCCGGCGACGGGTCTGGGGGACCGTCCCAGGCAACGGCCGGGGGTCGCTCGCGCGGACCATCGTCTCCGCGTCCCCAGTCCTGGTAACTCACGGCCGGAGCGTGACCCTTCCCGACCGATGGCACAATCCGCTGTCCAGGTGTAGCCGTTCGCTGGAGATGGTACGGGACGTTCGACCGGGCAGTTCGACCGAAAACTTTCATCCACAGGGTGGGGACGGAGTTTTCCCAGTTCAGAGGCTTGCCTGCGGGAATTCCCCAGCCGTTGTCCACAGCCTGTGCACACCCTGCGCACATGGTCGTCCACCGGCATCCACAGGTTGTCCCGAGGCTCGTCCACCGCCATGGTTGAGGGGCTGACCTCGGGTTCCGTAAGGTGGGCCCCCGACCGGCCGTGCGATGACCCCCGATCGACCGGCAGGTCGAGGTTGTCGTACCCCGGCGGTAGAGCTGGCCTTGGATCCGACGCAGTGGAGGGGGGACCCGTGTCGGTCACCGACGACATGCGGGCGGACCAGCGCTCCGGCGGCGGCCAGGCGTCCCCGCCGCCCCAGCGCGACGGTCAGTTCGACAAGACCCCACCCCAGGACGTCGCTGCCGAGCAGTGCGTCCTCGGCGGCATGCTGCTCTCCAAGGACGCCATCGCCGACGTCGTCGAGATCCTCAAGACCAACGACTTCTACCGGCCGGTGCACGCCACCATCTTCGACACCATCCTGGAGATCTACGGTCGGGGCGAGCCGGCCGACTCGATCACCGTGGCGGCGGCGCTGGCCGACTCCGGCGACCTCGTCCGGATCGGTGGCGCCCCCTACCTGCACACGCTGATCGCCAGCGTGCCGACCGCCGCGAACGCCGCCTACTACGCGCGGATCGTCAGCGAGCGGGCGGTCCTGCGGCGGCTGGTGGAGGCCGGCACCAAGATCGTGCAGCTGGGCTACGGCACCGGCCAGGGCGGCAGCCGGGACGTCGACGACATCGTCGACCTCGCCCAGCAGGCGGTCTACGACGTCACCGAGCGCCGCGTCAGCGAGGACTTCGCGGTGCTCGCCGACATGCTCCAGCCGACGCTCGACGAGATCGAGGCGGTGGGCGCCCAGGGCGGCGTGATGACCGGCGTCCCCACCGGCTTCACCGACCTGGACCGGCTGCTCAACGGCCTGCACGCGGGGCAGCTCATCATCGTGGCCGGAAGGCCCGGTCTGGGCAAGGCGCTCGCGTTGGACACCCCGCTTCCCACGCCGACGGGCTGGACCACCATGGGGGAGGTCGAGGTCGGCGACGAGCTGCTGGGCGCCGACGGTCTGCCCACGAAGGTCACCGCCGCGTTCGAGGTGCGGCACGACCGGCCGTGCTACGAGGTCGAGTTCTCCGACGGTTCGGTGATCGTCGCCGACGGCGAACATCTGTGGAAGACCACCACGCGGGCAAGTCGCCGCGCCGCCCCTGCCCGCCGGCGCGACCACTGGTCTCCCGAGTCCGTCGAACTCCTGCGGCAGGCAGCCGCAGCCCTCGGCGACGACGTCACGATCGCGGAACTGGCCGGCGTGCCCGGTCCGGAGTTCACGCACACCGCTCACCGGGTGGCCCACGACATCGCCGACGACTCGCCCGTCGCCGTTCGCAGGCGCCCGCGTGTGCGCCCGGCCAGGGCCTATCCGGCCCGCCGCTACCGCCGCTTGTCGGCTCGTGTCGAGCAGTGGTCGGACAGCCTGACGGCTGCGGAGTCGGCGGGCGTGGTGACGACGGAGCAGATCCGGGCGACACTGTGTACGAACACGGCTGACCGGCGGCTGAATCACGCGGTCGAGAACGCCGCCGCGCTCCGCCTCCCGGAACGGGATCTTCCGCTCGCGCCGTACACGCTCGGGGTCTGGCTCGGCGACGGCCACCCGGCGTCGGGAAGGATCACCACCGTCGACCCGGAGATCCTGGCCGGGATCGAGTCCGACGGCTACCGTCACCGGCGGTACGGAACCTTCCGCGGTCCTCTGCGCGAGGCGGGGGTGCTGGGCGACAAGCACATCCCCACGGCCTACCTGCGGGCCTCGGAGGCGCAGCGGCGATCGCTGCTGGCCGGGCTGCTCGACACCCACGGCACCGTGACCGCCAGCGGGAACGTGCAGTTCACCACGACCTCGCCCCGTCTCGCCGAAGACGTGCACGAGCTGGTCGTCAGCCTCGGGTACCGCTGCTCGGTCGCGCGCAAGACCAGGGGACGCGCAGCGGGGGGCTTGGTCGCCTTCAACCTGAACTTCACGGCCAGGGACGAGGTCTTCCGCCTGCCGCGCAAGCGGGAGGCGCACCGGTTGCGGCGCCGAAGCGAGAGCAACTCCCGGACGGACAGCCGCTTCATCGTCGACGTCCGGCCGGTTCCGAGCGTGCCCGTCCGGTGCGTCACGGTGGACAATTCCGACCACCTCTACCTCGCGGGTCGGGCGATGATCCCGACACACAACAGCACGGCGAGCATGGACTTCGCGCGCAACGCCGCGATCAGGGCCAACCAGGCGTCAGCCATCTTCTCCCTGGAAATGAGCAAGGTCGAGATCGTCATGCGGCTGCTGTCGGCCGAGGCGCGCGTGCCGCTGCACGTCCTGCGCAGCGGCCAGCTCTCCGACGACGACTGGACCAAGCTCGCCCGCTGCATGGGCGAGATCAGCGAGGCGCCGCTCTTCGTCGACGACACGCCGAGCATGAACCTCATGGAGATCCGGGCCAAGGCGCGTCGGCTCAAGCAGCGGCACGACCTCAAGCTGATCGTGGTCGACTACCTCCAACTGATGACCTCCCCGAAGCGCACCGAGAGCCGGCAGCAGGAGGTCGCGGACCTCTCCCGTGGCCTGAAGCTGCTCGCCAAGGAGGTCGAGTGCCCGGTGATCGCGGTGAGTCAGCTGAACCGTGGCCCGGAGCAGCGCACCGACAAGCGACCACAACTGTCCGATTTGCGTGAATCTGGCTGCCTGACTGCGGAAACCCGATTGATCCGAGCCGACAACAACTCCGAAGTCACCCTTGGTGAGCTGCTCGCCGGCGGAGCCAAGGACATCCCGGTCTGGGCGCTGGACGAATCCCTGCGCTACACCCCGCGGACGATGACGCACGTCTTCCCGAGCGGCAACCGGGAAGTGTTCCGCATGAAGCTGGCGTCGGGTAAGGAGATCGACGCGACGTCGAACCATCCTTTCCTCACCTTCGCCGGATGGGTGCCGCTCGGGGAGTTGGCACCGGGAACGCGTCTCGCCACCCCCCGGCACGTGCCGCCTCCACTCACGATCCGACCATGGGCGGAGGCGGAGGTCGTCATGCTGGCGCACCTACTGGGCGACGGCTCGTTCGTGCGCCGTCAGCCCATTCGGTACGCGAGCCGCGACGAGGGCAATCTGCAGGCCGTGGCGGAGGCCGCCAAGCATTTCGGCATCACGGCCATCCGTGACGAGTACGAGGCGGCCAGGGTCACCACCCTGCGGCTTCCCTCTCCCTACCGTCTCGCTCGCGGTCGGCGTAACCCGGTCGCCGAGTGGTTGGACGGTCTGGGGCTGTTCGGTCTGCGGTCGCACGAGAAGTTCATCCCGGCGGCGGCCTTCGGCATGCCGAAGGAGCAGATCACCCTCTTCCTCCGGCACCTCTGGGCCACGGACGGCTCGGTGAGCGTGAACAAGTCCGGTCGCGGCGGCCGCATCTACTTCTCGTCGACAAGCCGCCGGATGCTCGAGGACATCTCCCGCCTGCTGCTCAGGTACGGCATCACGGCCCGTCTCAGGGCCGTGTCTGTCAGTCGTTACCGGCCGCAGTACACCCTCGACGTCTCCGGGCGGGATGACCAGTTGCGGTTCCTCCGGGAGATCGGCGTGCACGGCGACAGGGCGAGCAACTGCGCCGACCTGCTGGCATCTCTCACAGCGATCGAAAGCAACACCAACGTCGACACGGTTCCACGCGAATTGTGGGGCCGGGTTCGGGAGATCCTGGCGGAGAACGGCATGACCCACCGCGAGTTCGCTGCGGCGATCGACACCCAGTTCTGTGGCAGCACCCTGTGGAAGCACGCACCGAGTCGATCCAGGCTTGCGAAGATCGCATCGGTCCTCGACGCCGCCGATCTCGACCTGCACGCCACGAACGACATCTTCTGGGACGAGATCGTGTCGATCGAGTCACTCGGCGAGCGCGACGTCTTCGACGCCACCGTCCTCGGTACCCACAACTTCATCGCCAACGGCATCGCCACCCACAACTCGATCGAGCAGGATGCCGACGTGGTCATCCTGTTGCACCGCGACGACTACTACGACAAGGAGTCGCCGCGGGCCGGGGAGGCGGATTTCATTGTTGCCAAGCACAGAAATGGTCCGACCGACACGGTGACCGTGGCCGCGCAGCTCCACCTGTCGCGCTTCGTGGACATGGCCATCGTCTGAGGACGGTCGCGCCGGTCAGCCCAGCAGGGGAAACCAGCCGGCGACCTCGCCGAGTTCGAGCCGGTCGTGGTCGGTCAGCGGCACCCGGCCGGTCGCCTTCAGCAGGTATTCCGCGTCGCTCCACGCTGCCGGGCGGACGGCGTCGTCGCTGAGCAGGCCGTCCATCGTGGCCACCGCGACCCGGGTGGCGAGCACCCCGGGCAGGGGCGCGTCGGGCAGGTCGAGGACCAGGTCCAGGTGGTGCACGACGGCCTCGGTGGTCAGCGTGGCGAGCAGGTCCGGCACCCGCAGCACGTGCCCCTGGGCGGTCACGCAGCCGTCCGGGTCGGCGCGGCCCGCGGCGCGTACGGCGGCGGGGGCGGTGTCGGTCCAGAGCCGGACGATCCCGCTCGGTCGGTCGAAGGCGGCGGCGGAGCGGCGGGCCCACCAGGCGTGCCGGGCGCCGTCGTCATCCTGGCCGCCGGCCGGGAACGCGCGCCAGTAGCTCACGTCGTCGACGTCGGGCGGGCCCTCGGCGGGGCTGGCGAGCGCGACCAGTGCCCGCTGGGCGTCGCAGACCACGTGGAAGAGCAGGTCGGCGACGAGCCAGCCCCGGCACCGGGTGGGCCGTTGCAGGTCGACGTCGTCGAGGTCGGCGACGACCCGGATGATCCCGTCGTACGCCTGCGCCAGCGCGAGGTGCTGCCCCTGGTGCGTCATGGGATGCAGCGTCGCACGCCGGTCGCTGGCTGGCACGGCGAGTGGCGGTGCGGGCGTGGCCACGGGTGACCGGGCCGGTCGAGGCACCGGCCCGGTCGACGAGCGGCTCAGCCGAACATCTCGTCCAGGAAGCTCTTGTGCTTCTTGCGCTTGTAGTGCCCGTGGTAGCCGTGGTGCTGGTGGCCGTGCCCGTACGCGGGGGCCGGCGGGTAGCCGTGGGCCGGCGGGGGCGGGGGCGGCGGGACGGCGCCGTAGCCCGGCTGGTGCGGGGCGGGGGCGGGCGGCGGGGGCGGCGGAGGCGCGTAACCGCCCTGCTGCTGGCCGGGCTGGCCGGGGTAGCCGCCCTGCTGGTGGGCGGGCTGCGGCGGGGTCGGGGTGCCCTGCTGGCGGTTCCAGTTGGCCTCCGCCTCGAACAGCTTCTCCAGCTCGCCTCGGTCGAGGAAGATCCCCCGGCACTCGCCGCACTGGTCGATGACGACGCCGCTGCGCTCGTACTGGCGCATTTCTCCGTGGCACTTGGGACAGGTCAGGCTCATTCTCCGACCGTACCCGGTCCGGTCACGCGGTTGCTGTCAGCGCTTCCGTGACTTCCGAATCGGCGACCTCGTGGAAGTCCTCGTAGTAGGCGCTCACCGCCATGAACTCCGGCGGGTGCTGCGCGCAGACGACCTGGTCGGCCTCGGCGGCCAGCATCTCGTACGCCTCCTGCGAGCCGACCGGGACGGCGACCACGACGCGGCGGGCGCCGAGATGGCGGGCGACCTGGACGGCGGCGCGGGCGGTGGCCCCGGTGGCCAGGCCGTCGTCGACGATGACGGCGGTGCGCCCGGACAGGTCGAGCGGCGGGCGGCCGGCGCGGTACAGCTGTTCCCGCCGCTCCAGCTCGGCCTGCTCGCGCCGGCGCACCTCGGCGATGTCGTCGGCGCCGAGCCGGCTGGCCACGACGTCGTTGAGCACCTGCACGCCGCCGGGGCCGAGCGCGCCGAAGGCGACCTCGGGCGCCCACGGCATGCCGAGCTTCCGGACAACCAGCACGTCCAGCGGCGCGCCGAGACGCTCGGCGACCACCCGGGCCACCGGCACGCCGCCGCGCACCAGCCCGAGCACGATGACGTCCGGTTCGCCGATCAGGGCGGTGAGCCGGTCGGCGAGCATCCGGCCCGCCTCTTCTCGGTCGCGGTAGGTGGTGGTCATGCCTCAGGTCTACGCCGTGTCGCCGCCCTTCGCCCGCCAGTTCGGCGAACCGGGGTGCCGCAGCGCGGCGGCCCAGACCAGGAGGGCGAGCGGATAGAGCAGGTAGCCGAAGCGGGTTGACGGCATCAGCAGGATCGCGGCCAGCAGCCCGTACCCGCAGGTCAGCGCGACGGCGACGGCGGTGTGGGGCGGGCGGCGGGCGAGCCGGACGGCGATCGCCAGCCCGGCCGCGAGCAGCAGGGCGGCGGCGACCGTGCGGCCGGCGGGCAGCGCGGTCGCGATCAGGTGGCCGGGGAACGGCGACTGTGCCGGGCTGGTCACCAGGCCGTGGCCGAGCGGGAAGCGGAGCACGTTCTCGACCAGCGCGTCGCGGTCGACGAGCAGGGCGGGGAGCAGCGCGGCGACGGGCAGGCCGACCGCTCCCGCCGCGACCCGCAGGCCGGCCCGCCGGGTCATCCCCCAGATGATCAGCACGAGGGCGACCGGCCAGGCGAAGAGCTTCAGCGCCCCGGCCAGGCCGACGGCGATGCCGGCCCGGCCGGGTCGTCCGGCGGCGGCGAGGGCCAGCGCGAGCAGGCAGAGCGCGAGGACGGGCAGGTCGTCGCCGCCGGTGGCGAGGGTGAGCGCGCAGACCGGCAGCACGGTGGCGGCCTGTACGCCCCGGAGCACGGCGGCGCCGGCCGCGTGGTGGCCGGCGGGGCGGTCGACGCGCGTCAGGGCGCGGACCGCGAGGGCCAGCGCCAGCGCGGTGCCGACCGCGAACCAGACGCGGGCGTCGGTCCACCAGGCGTCGACGGCCGCCCTGGGCAGCCCGAACAGGGCCATCCCCGGCTGGTAGGGGGTGTAGCCGAGCAACTGCTCGCCGGGCGGCAGGGCGGCGATCGCGTCGTGCCCGAGGTACGGCGTGCCGGTGTCGACCAGCCGCCTGCCGGATTCCTCGACGACCAGCACCTCCTCCTGCGCCCGGTCGCCGCGCCCGCCGGCCCGTTCGACGCTCTGCCAGGCCAGCGGCAGCAGGGCGGTGGTGAACCAGGCGAAACCGGTGACCGCCCAGCGGGCCGGCAGGCCGGCCAGCGGCGACCGCGGGTCGCGCCGGCGCAGCAGGAGTTGGGCGGTCGCCGCGAGGGCGGCGAGGAGGTACCCGGCGGCGGCGACGCCGCCCCAGGCCCGGTGCGGGACCAGTGTGGACGTGGCGGCGGTGGTCGCGGCGAACGCCGCCGACACGGCGTACAGGCCGAGGTCGAGGGCGAGGCCACCGGCGGCGGAGTCGAGGGCCCGCCAGCCGCGGCGGGTGGTCGGGGCGGCGGTCACGCGCGCCAGTCTGGCAGACCGGGCCCGCGCCACCGCCACGCGTCGACGCCGGGCTGACGGCCGTTCCGAGTCAGGCCGGCAGGTGGCGGTCGGCGCGGCCGCGCCCGCCCTGCCGGCGGCCGGGGGCGAGACGGATGACCGCGCCGGCGTCGTGCAGCGGCGGCGCGAGAGCGCCCGGGCTGCCCCCGGAGCCGCGCCGGAACGCGGCGAGGAGCGTGCCCGCGGGCATCGGCCGGGCGAAGAGGTGGCCCTGCCCGGCGGTGCAGCCCAGCTCCCAGAGCGCCCGGCGCTGCGGCTCGCTCTCCACCCCCTCCGCCACCACGTCGAGGCCGAGGCTGCGGCCCAGGTCGAGGGTGGAGCGGATGACGGCGGCGGCCTCGGCGGAGCCCTCCATGGCGGTCACGAAGCTGCGGTCGATCTTCAGCTCGTGCACCGGGATCCGGGAGAGCAGGGAGAGGGAGGAGTAACCGGTGCCGAAGTCGTCCAGCGCCAGCCGCACCCCCTCGTCCCGCAGCCGGCTGAGCACCCGGTCGACCACGTCGAGTTGGCTGAGCGTGAGCGTCTCCGTCAACTCCAGCACCAGCCGGTCGGGGGGCAGGTCGTGGGCCCGCAGCCGGGCCAGCACCGAGCCGGGGAAGCGGGCGTCGAGCAGGCTGCGCGGCGACACGTTGACCGCGACCGGCACGTCGAAGCCGGCCTCCCGCCAGGCGCTCGCCGCGAGCAGCGCCTCGTCGAGGATCGCCTCGGCGAAGGCCGGCAGCAGCCCGGACCGTTCCACCGCCTCCAGGAAGCGCAGCGGGTCGATCACCCCGTGGACGGGGTGCCGCCAGCGGGCCAGCGCCTCCGCGCCGGTGACCCGGCCGGAGCCCAGGTCGACGATGGGCTGGAAGTTGACGGTGAACTCGTGGTCGGCGACGGCGCGGGGCAACTCCCCGCCGAGGGTCAGCCGGCCGAGGTCGGCGGTGTCCCGGGTCGGGGCGTACGTCGAGGTGCGCTGCCCGGCCCGCTTCGCCTGGTACATCGCCACGTCCGCGCGGCGCAGCAGCTCCGGCATGCCGCCGGTGGCGGGCGCGGCGGCGATCCCGCCGCTCGCCTCGACGCTGATCCGCATGCCGTCCAGGTCGAACGGCTCGTGCAGCGCGGCGAGCAGGGTCTCCGCGCGGTGCGCGGCCACCGCCGGGGCCGGCAGGCCCCGCAGGAGTACGGCGAACTCGTCGCCGCCCAGCCGGGCCACCAGGTCGCCCTCCTGGGCGGCGGCGCGCAGCCGCTCGGCGACCTGCACGAGGACCTGGTCCCCGGCGGCGTGCCCGAGGGTGTCGTTGACTTCCTTGAAGTGGTTGAGGTCGATCAGCACCAGGGCGGCAACCCCGTCGGCGTGCCGGGTGTTGAGGTGCTCGGTGCCCTGGTCGAGCAGGTGGCGGCGGTTGGCCAGCCCGGTCAGCGCGTCGTGCGTGGCGGCGTACGCGTGTTCGTCGGCGACCCGGGCCAGCTCGGCGTACGCCTGGGCGTTGCGGACCGCGGTGCAGAGCGCCGAGGCGAAGGTGCGCAGCGTGTACTGCTCCCGCTCGGAGAGCTGCACGGGGCCGCGGAAGCGCAGCCGCAGCACGCCCACGTCGGCCGTCCGGTCGTGCCCCTCGAGCGCGGCCGCGACCACGGTGCCGTCGGTGGAGGTCGGCCCGCCGGCCGGCCCGTCGTACGTGATGGCGCCCGCTCCGCCGCGCACGGTGCGGCCGCCGTCGCGCAGCTCGACCTCCACCTCGTCGGCGGAGAACAGCTCGGCGGCCTGGGTGACCGCCGTGGTGAGGACCTTGTCCAGGTCGACCACGTTGAGCGCGTCGGTGGTGCGGGCGAGCCGCTGCCACGCCTGCTGCTCCGTGCGGGCCTTGACCCGGTTGGAGTAGAGCAGGTGAAGGCTGAGCACCAGGGGCGGCACGGCAAGCAGGAGTCGGGGGTCGGCGCGCAGGATGAGCAGCGTGGTCACGATGAGGACGAAGCGTGCCACCGCGCTCGTCAGGCGCATCCCGAGGTCCTCCCGGAAGAGGTGCCCGAGCCTGGTGCCGGTGGCGAGCGCGATGACCGGGAGAGTCAGTAGCTCGTCGAGGACCACGGCGACTGCGTAGGCGAGCCCGATCAGCCCGACGACGTGTGGGAACTCGGTGGGCGGTGGCGGCCATCCGAGCGCGTGGAGTGTCGCCCCCGCGCCCGCCGCCAGCAACATGCTCTTGGCTACTCCGAAGGCGGCCTTCAGCGGTGGGAGCTTGATGAGCAGCAGGGCGATCGTCACCCCGAGCCCGGTGGTCAGGACGACCAGCGACGTCGGTGCGACCGCCAGGCTCAGGATGATCGCCGTCTCGCTCCAGGAGATCGCGTGAACCGTCGCGCGGATCCGGATGCGCCACTTGATCGTCACGCCGAGTGCGGCCATGAAGACCAAGCTGAGGCTGAGCGCCAGGTCTTCGCCCGACAGGTCGAGTTCCGTCAGCGCGTGCAGGGAAACGACCGCCGCGACCGCGGCCACAACGCAGACGAGGCCGACGTGCAGCGTCAGCCGCCGCTCGGCCTCTGTCTTGCCTGTGTTCGGTCGTGTCACCGCATCCCCGACTTGCCACCCCCGATGAGCAGATGTCGAGGCTACCTACGGTCACTCGCCGAACACAATCCTTCTTACTGCCACTCGTGTGCCGACATGGCTTTATCCCTCCTGCTTAACTGCCCGACCTCATCTGCGGCTGTTGTCTGCGACGGGAACAGCGTAAGTGCGGTTAAGGCGATTTTGGAGGGATATATGTAACTATGAGCAATGGATGAGAATCGCGCTACTTTTCGTGACTTTCCGCGCCCGCGTCGGAACGGAGTGCTGTACTTCTATCCGCTTCTGGTTAACGCAAGATAATGGCCCAGTGTCCGCCTCTGCGCGTCGGCCGTGAAGGGGGGCTCGAACGCCGATCATGATTGTGGCGCGACGGGCGCGGTGCGCCCAGTGGCGGCGCGATTGTCCATGCGTCGGCCCGGGGCAGCCCGTTCGGGCCGTATCCGGTTGCGGATCGTCATGGTCGCCACTGCCGGCTGTCGACCAAAGCCGCTGCACCGACCTGCCGGAACCACCGAACCCGCACCGGCAGGGCAAGCGCTGCACCATTCATCTGAGGGCTGATCAGGCGTCACCCTCAGCAACCGCGAGCCTTCGTTCATATGTTCGTGAAACCCTGCCCAATCATTGGAGACGTCCGGCGCGGCGCCCCGTACAACGAACCGAAGGGCGAGGTTCCGATCGGCCACGAACTGATCGCCTGACAGTGAGAGTCGCCTTACCGATAATTATTGCCGAGGCTGGTCGTAGGCCCGAAGACGGATGAGTTCCTGCTCCGGCCGGCAGCCGGTCGGCCAGGGACGGCAGGTCCCCACGCGGCGGTGCAGGGCCGGGGATGGACACCGACAGAGGGCCGTGGCCGACGATCGCGCCGTACGACGGATAGGCTCGCGGCCGTGACCGATCCCGCGCAGCTCACCCACGTCGATCCGGCGGGCGCGGCCCGCATGGTCGACGTCTCCGCCAAGGCCGTCACCGGCCGCCTGGCCGTCGCCGCCGGCCGGCTCCGCACCACTGCGGAGGTGGTCGAGCTGCTGCGCCGCGACGGGCTGCCCAAGGGCGACGCGCTGGCGGTCGGCCGGCTCGCCGGCATCATGGGTGCGAAGCGGACCCCGGACCTGATCCCGCTCTGCCACCCCATCGCCCTGCACGGCGTCACGGTCGACCTGACGCTGACCCGCGACACCGTCGAGATCACCGCCACGGCGCGGACGGCGGACCGCACCGGGGTGGAGATGGAGGCCCTGACCGCGGTGGCCGTCGCCGGGCTGGCGCTGGTCGACATGGTCAAGGCGGTCGACCCGGCGGCGAGCGTCGACGCCGTCCGGGTGCTGCGCAAGGAGGGCGGCAAGACCGGCGAGTGGGTCCGCCCGGAGGACCGGCAGTGATCCGGGCGCGGGTGGTCGTGGCGTCCAACCGGGCCGCCGCGGGGGTGTACGCCGACACCAGCGGGCCGCTGCTCGTGGCCGGGCTGCGCGAGCTGGGTTGCGAGGTGGACGATCCGGTGGTGGTGCCCGACGGCGAGCCGGTGGGCGAGGCGCTGCGGGCCGCCCTCGCCGACGGGGTCGACGTCGTGCTGACCAGCGGCGGCACCGGGATCAACCCGACCGACCGCACCCCCGACGTGACCCGGGCGCTGCTCGACTACGAGGTCCCCGGCATCGCCGAGGCGATCCGGGCGCACAGCCGCGACAAGGTGCCCGCCGCCGCGCTCTCCCGCGGGCTCGCCGGCGTGGCCGGCCGGATGCTGGTGGTCAACCTGCCCGGCTCCACCGGCGGGGCCCGGGACGGTCTGGCCGTGCTCGGGCCGATCCTCGCCCACGCCGTCGACCAGCTCCGCGGCGGCGACCACTGACACCCCGCCACGTCGATCCCGGCCGCCCGCTCGACCACGCACCGGAGGTGGTGCAGGTGGCGGGGCGACCGGCACCCCGCACCGGCTAGGCTCGGCCGGGTGAGCACGGAAACCGCACCGGCCGCCGATCCAGTCGCCGCGCCCCCGCCGGCCGGCTGGGAGGAGGCCCGATCCCGGGTGTACGCGGTCGGCCTGGCCGCCGCGCTACCCGCCGTGAGCCGGCCGCTCGCCGAGCTCGACGGGCACACCCTCGCCGAGCCGTTGACCGCGCGTACGGACCTGCCGGCCTTCCCGACCTCCAGCGTCGACGGCTGGGCGGTGCGCGGGGCGGGCCCGTGGCGCCCGGTCGGGCGGGTGCTGGCCGGCAGCACCCCGGCGCCGCTGACCGACGACGCGACGACCGTCGAGATCGCCACTGGCGCGATGGTGCCGGCGGGCGCCACCGCCGTGCTGCGGGTGGAGGAGTCCCGCCGTACGCCGGGGGGCCTGGTCGACGGCACGCCGCGGCCCGCGCCGGAGTGGCGCGAGCCCGGCGAGGAGGCGTACGCCGGGGAGGAACTGGTCCCCGCCGGCACACCGGTGGACCCGGCGCTGGTCGGGCTGGCCGCCTCCTGCGGGCACGACAGCCTGCTGGTGCGGCGGCAGCCGCGCGCCGCGCTGCTGGTCTTCGGCGACGAGTTGCTGACCGCCGGTCCGCCCGCCGCCGGCCGGGTCCGGGACGCGCTCGGGCCGGCGGTGCCGGCGTGGCTGCGCCGGTACGGCTGCGTGGTGCGTCCGTCGGACGTGGTGGGACCGGTGGCGGACACCCTGCCCGCGCACGTGGCGGCCCTGCGCGCCGCGCTGGCCACCGCCGACCTGGTCTGCACCACCGGCGGCACGATGCACGGCCCGGTCGACCACCTGCACCCCACGCTGGAGGCCCTCGGCGCCGACTACGTGGTCAACACGGTCGCGGTGCGGCCCGGCTTCCCGATGCTGCTGGCCCGGCTGACCGACGCCGACGGGCGGGTCCGGTTCGTCGCCGGGCTACCCGGCAACCCGCAGTCCGCCATCATCGCCCTGGTCTCGCTGGTCGCCCCGCTCCTGGCTGGCCTGTCGGGCCGCCCGATGCCGGTGCTGCCGCACGCCACGCTCGCCGAGCCGGTGCCCGGCCGGGGGCGGTACACCCACCTGGCACTGGTCCGGCTGGACCGGGCCGCCGGCACCGCCCACCCGGTCCGGCACGTCGGCTCGGCGATGCTGCGCGGGCTGGCCGGCGCGGACGGGTTCGCCGTCATCCGCCCCGGCGCCTCGGGCGAGCCCGGTGACCGGGTGCCGGTCGTGCCACTGCCGCTGCTGCCCGGGGAGCGTGCGTGGTGACCGCGCCGACCACCGACGCGTCAGGCCGAGTCGCGGACCACCGGCCCACGACGCCCAGTTCGGCCACCGAGCACCCGCCCACGACGTTCGGCGAGGTCACGAACCGGCCGCTCGACCTGGCCGCGCACGAGGCGGCGGTCGCGGACCGCCGGGCCGGCGCGGTGGTGTCGTTCCAGGGCGTGGTCCGCGACCACGACCACGGCCGCGCGGTGACCAGCCTGGAGTACGAGGGCCACCCGAGCGCCGAGCGGGTGCTGCGCGAGGTGGCGGCCGAGATCGCCGCCGAACCGGACGTGTACGCGGTCGCGGTGTCGCACCGGATCGGCCCGCTCGCCATCGGCGACGTGGCCCTGGTCGCGGCGGTCAGCACCGCCCACCGGGCCGCCGCGTTCGCGGCCTGCGCCCGGCTGGTCGACGAGGTCAAGGCGCGGCTGCCGATCTGGAAGCGGCAGGTGTTCGCCGACGGCACCGAGGAGTGGGTGAACTGCCCCTGACGGGCGGTCCGATCCCCCTCAGCGGCGGGCGCCGAGCGTGGCCTGGCGGCCCATCCGGTCGCCGTAGAAGGCCGGTTCGGCGCCGGGGCGCCACGGCAGCGCGGCGACGAGCACGATCAGGGCCAGCGCCAGCGAGTTCTCCATCAGGGCGCCGAAGAGGCCGTCCTGGTAGTGCGACACCTCGGGGAGCTGGTGCTCGTACGGCCAGATCGGGGAGACCAGGAAGAGCAGGTAGAGCCCGATCGCCGCGACGCCGTGCCGGAGCCCGGTCAGCGTCGGGTACCAGATCGGCGGGCGCAGCCCGTTGACCCCCGGCAGCCCGCCGTACGCGCCCTGGCCGGCCCGCTGGGCCAGCCCGCGGCTGGCGTCCCGGCGGCGTACGGCGGCGTCGGCCAGCACGATGATCGCGGGGATCACCCAGACCAGGTGGTGCGTCCAGGAGATCGGGCTGATCACGTTGGCGGTGAGGCCGACCAGCGTGAACGCGGTCAGCTCGTCGCCGTCGGCGCGCGCGTTGGCGGCGCGGGACAGGCCGAGCGCCAGCATCAGCACCGCGAACGACAGCCAGAGCAGGCCGGGCGTCTCGATCGAGTCGTAGAGCCGGGCCAGCAGCCCGGCCAGCGACTGGTTGGGCGTCATGTCGGCGGCGCCGACCCGCTCGGTCTGCCAGAGCACGCCGCCGAAGTAGGCCCGGGACTCGGTGTCGACGACGGCGAAGGAGCCGAGGGTCACGGCGATCACCGTGCCGACCGCGGTGGCCGCCGCCCGCCACTGTCGGGTGATCATCAGGTAGGCGATGAACAGAGCCGGGGTCAGCTTGACCGCGGTGGCCAGACCGATGCCGACGCCGGCCCACGCGCCGCTGTAGACGAAGCGCAGCAGTGGGCCGTCGGTCTCGGCGACGTGGGTGCCCCGGCGGGAGCGCCAGCGCAGGCCGATCAGGTCGGCCATGATCAGTGCGAAGAGGAGCAGGTTCACCTGGCCGTAGCCGAGGGTCTCCCGGGCCGGCTCGATGGCGACCGCCAGCGGCGTCGCGATCGCCACGGTGAACGGGAGCGGCCAGCCGAGCCGGTCGACGATGGGGCGGAGCAGACCGGCGAGCACGACCGCCAGGGCGGCGATGCTGGCGAGCGCGTTGACCATCCCGGCCAGCTCGACCGGCAGGTGCGCCATCGGCAGCATGACCAGGCCGCCGAACGGCGGGTAGGTGAAACCCAGGGTGGTGCCGGGTGCGATGAACTCGTAGAGCTCGTGACCGCTCGCCCACCACACCACCGCGCCGTGGTAGATCTTCATGTCGAAGAAGTTGTACGGCCGCCCGAAAGCGCCGATGGCGAGCCATGCGGCATAGGCGACGGCGGCCACGAAGCCGGTCCGTACGACTGTCCTACGATCGATCCCACGCGTTACGCGACGGACTGGGGCGAGGCGGCCCACCCGTCTTCCGACGGTCGCCGGCATGGCGTGGCCACCCCCGTACCAAGGTCGTCCTACCCGTCCAGGTCCGGTACGGAGCCTAGAACGGCGCCTCACGTTAATGCCTCCCGCGTTATGTGACCGTGTCCGATCCCACACATGTTTTTGACATTTCCACCGCGTTAACGCCTACCGGATGGTTCAGGTGATTCGTGGCGTTGGCGGGTGGTGGGCCGGCGGAGGGGAGGTATCGACGCAGGTCAGCCGGGGAGTCGTCGGGCCGTCGCTGCCGATCGTACGGCGATCCGGGCCTCTCTGCGGGCGGTACGGACGGCTCGCTGCACCGAACGTCGGGAGTGGCCGATCCGGTGGCCGGTCCGCCACCGCAGGCCGGGCTTGCCGCCGGTGTCGGCGGCGGCGAGCAGCAGCCCGCCGAAGAGGCCGATGTTCTTCAGGAAGTGGATCTGGTTGTTGCTCCGCGCTCCCGGGTCGTCGTTGTTCCAGAAGGGATGCCCGGCGAGGGTCACCGGGACCAGCGTGCCGGCGAGGACCAGCGCGGCCGGCCGGGCGAACCTGCCGGTGGCGAGCATCAGCCCGGCACCGACCTGCACCACCGCGTTGACCCGGATCAGCGTCTCCGTGTCGGTGGGGATGCGCGGGCCGGCCTTCTCCAGCAGCGGGGTCACCCGGTCGGTCAGGGGCTTCGCGGCCGGGACCAGCCGCCCCGGGTTCTGGAGGTTGTGCAACCCGCTGACCACGAAGATGCCGCTCAACATGGCGCGGGCGAGGGAGCGTACGGGTTTCATGGGTCAGTCATACCCCGTCACCGGCCCGGTTACCCCCGCAACCGCCGATCCGGATCGGCCCACGTGGACCTCCCCGGGCTGGTCGCCACGCCGACCCGGCGAGGTCGCGCCACGCCGACCCGGCGAGGTCGCGCCACGCCGACCCGGCGAGGTCGCGCCACGCCGATTCGAGCGACCGTCGCTGATGGACCGCCGACGAGGGGTAACGTCCCCCGCGTGACGACGCTGCGGCTGCGACCCGAGGACCCGGCCGACACCGGCGCGGTCCGTCGCGTGCTGGCCGCCGCCTTCGCCCGGCCCGACGTGGCCGCGCCGCCCGAGGTGGGGCTGGTCGACGAGCTGCGCGGCAGCGCCGCCTGGCTGCCGGAGCTGGCGATGGTCGCCGAGTACGGCGGCGAGGTCGTGGGGTACGCCCTGCTCACCCGGGTCCGGGTGAGGTCCGACGACGCCACCGCCCCGGCACTGGCCCTCGGCCCGGTGGCGGTCGCGCCGCACCGGCGGCGGATCGGGCTCGGCACGGCGGTGGTCCAGGCCGGCCTCGACGCGGCCACCGAGCTGGGCGAGCGGCTGGTGGTGGTGCTCGGCGACCCGTCCTACTACCACCGGTTCGGCTTCGGCAGGGCCGACCGGATGGGGCTGACCAGCCCCTGGTCCGGCCTCGGCGACCCCTGGCAGGCGCTGGTGCTCCCGCCGACCACCGGCGGCGAAGGGCCGCCGCCGCGCGGCGAGGTCCTCTTCCCCCCGCCCTGGTCGAAGGTCTGACCCCGCGCCCACCCCGCCCGTCAGGCCGGCTGGGTGCGCAGGTAGCGGCCGAAGTGGGGGACGGTGAAGGCCACCGTGCCGCGCTCGCCGGAGTAGATGAGGCCCTTCTTGATCAGCGCGTCCCGGGCCGGGGACAGGCTGGCCGGCTTGCGTCCGAGGGCGCGGGCGATCTCCGCCGTCGGCACGGCGGCGTCCATGTCGTCCCGCCCGCCGCCGTCGACCTCGCCCGCCACCAGGGACAGGGTGGCCATCGCCCGCATGTACTCGCGCTCGGCCGGGGTGGCCCGCTCGAACCGGGAGCCGAAGAAGCCGACCGCCAGCTCGGCCTCGGCCTCCGGCGCGGCGACCCGCACGTCGGCGGCGGTGATCGGCGAGCGCGGCGCGTGGTCCCAGGTTGCCTTCCCGTACGCCTGGACGAAGTACGGGTAGCCGCCGGACTTCTCGTAGAGCAGGTCGAGCGCCTTCTGCTCGTACTCGACCTCCTCGCGTTCGGCGGGCGCGCAGAGCGCCTGGTCGGCGGCGATCCGGTCGAGCCGGTCGATGCGCTGGTAGCGGAAGAGCCGTTCGGAGTACGACTTGGCGGCGCTGAGCACGGCCGGCAGGTGCGGCAGCCCGGCGCCGACCACGATCAGCGGCGCGCCCAGCTGGGACAGCTCGTGGCAGGCGGCGCAGAGCGCGGAGACGTCCTCCGCGCCGAGGTCCTGCATCTCGTCGATGAAGACGGCGATGCCGGTGCCGACGTCGGCGGCCACCGCGGCGGCGTCGGTGAGCAGCTCGACGAGGTCGATCTCGATGTCGCCGGAGTCGGCCCGGCCGCTGGCGGCGGGCACGTCGATGCCGGGCTGCCACCGGTCGCGCAGCTTCGGGGCGGCGCCGCCGCGACCGGTCGGCGCGGACCGTTGGGCGAACGCCTTCAGCACGCCGAGGAAGGCGTCGATCCGGTCCGGCGCGCGGTGCCGGGGCGCGAGTTCGCGGACGGCCATGTGCAGCGCGGCGGCGACGGGGCGGCGCAGTGACTGGTCCGGCCGCGCCTCGATCTTGCCGCTGCCCCAGAGGTGGTTGATCGCCTGGGACCGGAGGGTGTTGAGCAGCACCGTCTTGCCGACCCCGCGCAGGCCGGTGAGCATCAGGCTGCGTTCCGGCCGCCCGCGGGCGATGCGCTCCAGCACGACGTCGAAGACGTCCAGCTCGCGCCCCCGTCCGGCCAGCTCGGGCGGACGCTGGCCGGCGCCCGGTGCGTACGGGTTGCGGACCGGATCCACGCATCGCACAGTATCGGGCCGTCTAGCTGCGGGGCTAGACATCCGTAGATGGGGCTACCGGCGTGTCGGAGCCGAGGCGGACGCCGGATCCGGCGTCGAGACAAAACTAGGGCTGTCTAGCGTCCATGCTAGACAGCCCTAGTTTTGGTAATCAGCGCTTCTTCAGGCAGAGCACGTAGTCGAGGAAGTCCACCGAGTTGTCGTGCACGTAGTTCGCCGTCGACTTCGGCGCCCGGGTCTTGCACTTGTCACCGTCGCTCGTGCCCGGGATCCGCAGCAGCACCTCGTACGTGTTGGGGCCGCAGGGCACCTTCCGCAGCTCGGCGTCGGTGGACGTGCCGTCGTTGACCACGCAGTCGCCCTTGGCGAAATCGTCGTCGTCGTCCTCGCTCGGGCTCGGCTCCGCCGAACTCGGCGCCGCGCTGGGCTCGTCCGTCGGCTCGCCCGTCGGATCCGCGGGAGCGGTCGTCGCCGGGGCCGAGATCGACGGATCGTCGTCCTCGCCGGCCTGCCAGAACGCCCAGCCGGCGATCCCGAGGCACGGGCAGAGCAGGAGCACCACCACCAGGCCGATGATCAGGGCGATTTTTCCGCCGCCCTTCTTCGCCGGCGGAGCGGGCGGCGGCGTCCCGTAGCTGCCGGGGGTCGGCGGCGGGGCGCCCCACTGGGCGCCCGGCGCCGGCGCGGGCGTCGGGCCGGCCGGCGGGAACGGCCCGGCCGGCGGATAGCCACCCTGCTCTGCCGACGGCTGACCCCCCGGCGGGGGCGGATACCCGGCCCCAGAGGTGGGCGGCGGCGGGTAGCCCGACCCGGAGGTCGGGGGCTGCGGGGGGTAGGCCGGTCCGGGGGCCGGAGGCTGGCTCCACATCGGCGTGGTCGGGGGCTCGGCGGCCGAGCCGGGCTGGCCCCACTGCGGGGCGGCGGGCGGTTCGCCGCCGGGCTGCGGCTGGCCCCACTGCGGGGCGGCGGGCGGTTCGCCGCCGGGCTGCGGCTGGCCCCACTGCGGGGCGGCGGGCGGTTCGCCGCCGGGCTGCGGTTGGCCCCACTGCGGGGCGGGCGGCGGCTCCGCGGCGGCCGACGGCGGCTGCCCCCACTGGGGCAGCGTCGGGTCGATGGGCGGCAGGCCCCCGGGATTGTCGGCCGGGCGCTGGTAGGGGTCGTCCGGCTGGCCGGGTGATCCGTAGGTTGTCATCTCTTCCCCAGGGGTGCGGTGGTTCAGCGCTGCTTCAGGCACAGCACGAAGTCGAGGGTGTCCAGCTCGCTGTCGAAGAAATACCAGTTGGTGTAGCCGTCGACCTTGGCGCACTTGGCCGCGGCGTCCTTCTCGCCGCTGGTCGCGCCGTCGATCCGACGTAGCACCTCGTACGTCTGCGGGCCGCAGTCACTGATCAGCAGCTTGGGCTTGCCGCCGGTCGGACCGTCGTTGCGTACGCACTGCCCCGCCTCGACGAAGCGGGGGTCGGCGGAGGACTCGGGTGCCGGGGCAGTGGGCGCCGGGGCGCTCGCCGGTTCCTCCGGCACTCCGGACCCGGCGGCGGGCGCCGGCCCGCTCGGCGTGGCCACCGGCGCCTCGTCGTCCTGGCCGAGCAGGTAGAACACCGCCGCGCCGCCGACGAGGACCAGCACCGCCACCGCCGCCAGCACCGCGGCCACCGGCCCCCGGGCACGCCGGCGTTCCGGCGGCGACGTGGGGCCCGGCGCGTACGGGGAGGGGGGCGCGGAGCCGGGCCAGGAGGCGTACGGCGGCGCGGGGGGACCGTGGTCGTAGGCGGGAGGCGGCGCCCCCTGCTGGTACGTCCCCGGTCCGTGGCCCGGATCGCCCCGCCGGTACGGCTGGCCGCCGTACCCGGGCTCCGGCGGTGGGTACGTGGCGTGCGTATCGTCCCACCCGCCGCGCCCGGGCGAGGCGGCCGGCGGGCCGTACGCCTCGTCCGGCTGCCGCCCACGCCACGGTGCCGGGTCCCCCCGACCCGGTGGTGGTCCGTAGTCCGCCATGCACGTCTCCCGCGTGAGTGGTGAGAGGCCGGCCACCAACGAGGGACGCCGACGCCCAGGCCACCGTAGCGTGTCCACCGATGAGACCACGCCCACCGATTCCGTCACCGGCCGCCGAGCCGCCCACCGGGACCGACCCGGGCACCGGGGCGCGTCGGGCGGCCGCCGCCGCGCCGGCCCTGGTCTGGACCGCCCTGCTGCTGGTCTACGTCGTGTGGGGCTCCACCTACCTCGGCATCAGGATCGCCGTGGAGTCGATGCCGCCGCTCGGCTCGGCGGCCGCCCGGTTCGCCGCCGCCGGTCTGGTGCTGGCGATCGTGCTGCGGCTGCGCCGGGGCCCGGGCGCGCTGCGGGTCGACCGGCGGCAGCTCGGCTCGGCCGCGCTGGTCGGGGTGCTGCTGTTGGCCGGCGGCAACGGGCTGGTGGCGCTCGCCGAGTCCGGCCCGCCGGGCGTCGCGGTGCCCTCCGGGATCGCCGCGCTGCTCGTCGCCACCGTCCCGCTGCTGGTGGTGCTGCTGCGTACGGTCACGGGCGACCGGCCCCGGTTCTGGACGCTGGCCGGGGTGACGCTGGGCTTCGTCGGCCTGGTGCTGCTCGTGCTGCCGACCGGCGGGGCGGACGCCGTACCGCTCGCCGGGGCGCTGACCATCGTCGCAGGCGCCGCCAGCTGGTCGATCGGCTCGTTTCTCTCCGGACGGATCCGGATGCCCGCCGACCCGTTCGTCGCCACCGTCTACGAGATGTTCGCCGGGGCGGCGGCACTCGCCGTCCTCGCCGTGGGGCGCGGCGAGCTGCGCGGCTTCGACCCGGGCCAGGTGACCGGCCGGTCGTGGCTCGCGCTCGCGTACCTGATGCTGGCCGGCTCCCTGGTCGCCTTCACCGCGTACGTCTGGCTGCTGCACCACGCCCCGATCTCGCTGGTCGCGACGTACGCCTATGTCAACCCGGCGGTCGCGGTGGCGCTCGGCGCGCTGTTCGTCGCGGAGCCGGTCACCGCGCAGGTGCTGCTCGGCGGCGCGGTCATCGTCGCCGGGGTCGCCCTCGTCGTGAGCACCGAGAGACCCCGACGTCCTGCCCAGGGGACCGCGCCGGAGCCGTCCCGCCGGTAGCGTCCGGCCCGTGTCGGGCGGGCTGGTGGCGTGCGCGGCGCTGCTCGGCGGCGTCGCCGGCCTCGCCGCGCTCCGGGTCGCCCGCCGCTGGACGGGCCGACCGGCGTCGACCCGGCCCGGGCCCGCCGTCGGGGCGGTATCGTCCGCCGCGACGGGCCAGCCGGGTCGGCCGGCCGACCACGGTGGGCCGCCGGCCGCCGCCCGGGCTGCCGGCATCGGCCCGTCCGCCGGGTTCGGCGCGGTCGCCGGGGCGGTGGTGGGTGCGGTCGTGTTCGCCGGGCTCGCGGCGGCCCTCGGCGGCGACCCCGTCCTGCCGGCCTTCCTCGGGCTGGCGGCGGTGGGGCTGGTGCTGGCCGTGGTCGACCTGGCCTGCCTGCGGCTGCCCGACCCGCTGGTGGGCGCGGCCGCGCTGGTCGTCGCCGTCGGCCTGACCGGCGCGGCGCTGCTGACCGGGGCCCCGGAGCGGCTGCTCGGCGCGGTGGCGGGGGCCGCGCTCTGCTTCGCCGGGCACGCGCTGCTGGCCCTGTTGCCCGGCTCGCGGCTGGGCTTCGGCGACGTGAAGCTCGCCGCGGTGCTGGGCCTGCCGCTCGGCTGGCTGGGCTGGTCACCGCTGGCGCTCGGGCTGCTCCTGCCGCACCTGCTCAACGGCGTGGTGGTGCTGGCCCTGCTGGCCGCCGGCAGGGTGCGCCGGGACACCCCTCTCCCACTCGGCCCGGCCCTCCTCACCGGCGCCTGGCTCGCCACCCTCACCCCCTGACCGACCCTGCCCCCGCGGAGAGGGGAAGGGGTTAGATGAGGCGGAGTTGGCGGTCTTGGGGGCGGCGGGGTTGGGCTTCGCCGAAGCGCTCGAAGAGGCCCGGGTCGATGGCGTCGAGGAACGGCGACGGGGAGCACTCGCGCTCGTTGCCGTGCCGGCTGCGGCGGGCGGCGTGGGTGACGTACAGGCGGTCCTGGGCCCGGGTCAACCCCACGAAGAAGAGCCGCCGTTCCTCGGCGATCGCGTCGTCGTCGGGCGTGCTGCCGGGCCAGCGCAGCGGGAGCAGCCCGTCCTCGGCGCCGACCAGGAAGACGACCGGGAACTCCAGCCCCTTCGCCGCGTGCAGGGTGAGCAGGGTGACCGCCTCGGCGCGCGGGTCGAGGGCGTCCACCTCCGCGCCGGTGGCGAGCTGGGACAGGAACAGCGGCAGGTCGTCGCCGCAGCGGCGGGCCAGCGGGGTGAGCAGGTCGACCGCCGCCCGGACGTCCTCCGGGCGTACCGCGCCGGCGCCGTCCAGCGTCGGCACGGCGAAGCGCTCCGCCAGCACCTGACCGGCCAGCCGGACGCGGGCGGCCAGCGAGCCGTCGAGCCCGCCGGCGTGCCGCAGCTCGCGGGCGATGGCCGCCACCCCCGGCCGGTCCCGCAGCCGGTCGTGCGAGCGCTTCTGCACCGGGATGTTGGCCCGCGCCAGCGCGTCCACGATCGGTGCGGCCTGCGCGTCGGTGCGGTAGAGCACGGCGATGTCGGAGAAGGAGAGCGAGGTCGACCGGCCGTCGATCCGCCCCGAGTCGAGCGACCGGTGGGAGAGCCCGCCGACCAGCTCGTCGATGGTGCGTACGACGAAGTCGGCCTCGTCGGCGACGGAGGCCGCGGGGTAGCGGCCCACCAGCGGGGCCTCCGGGTCGAGCCGGGCCGGGTCGAGCCGGCGGCCCCGGACCAGCGACGACGGCGCGATCGCCTGCACCGCGGCGGCCAGGATGGGGGCGGAGGAGCGGTAGTTGCGGTTCAGCCGCACCAGCCGGGCGTCGGTGAAGTCCTGCGAGAAGCGCAGGAAGTAGCCGACGTCGGCGCCCCGGAAGGAGTAGATGGCCTGGTCCGGGTCGCCGATCGCGCAGAGGTTGCCGTCGGCGGGGCTGAGCAGGCGCAGCAGCTCGTACTGCACCTCGTCGACGTCCTGGTACTCGTCGACGAAGATCCACCGCCAGCGCTCCCGGTACTGCTGCACCAGCTTCTTGTCGGCCTTCAGCAGCGCGACCGGCAGGGTCAGCAGCTCGTCCAGGTCGACCAGGTCCTGCTTGCGCAGCGCCGCGTAGCCGGCGTCGTCGGCGCCGGCCTCGGCACGGGCCTCCGCCCGCTGGGCGTCGTCGGCGATCCGGAAGTCCGCCGGCAGGCCGACGGCGTCGGCGTTCTCCCGCAGGATGGTCAGCCCCAGCGAGTGGAAGGTGCCGACGGTGACGTCCTCGGCGACCGGCCCGAGCAGGCCGTCGAGGCGGTGCCGCAGTTCCTCGGCGGCGCGCCGGGTGAACGTGATCGCCAGGCACTGCTCCGGGAAGACGTTCAGCTCGGCGCAGAGGTAGGCGATCCGGTGGGTCAGCGTCCGGGTCTTGCCGGTGCCCGGCCCGGCGACGATGAGCAGCGGCCCGCCGGGCGCGGAGGCGGCCACCCGCTGCATCGCGTCCAGCCGGTCCAGCAGGCCGGTGCCGACCTCCTCCATGCCCGCCAGCATCGGCTCGAACGGCTCGTGCGGCGAGGGCGCCGGCGCGATCGGGGGCGGCGGCGTGGCCGGCGCGACCTTGCGCTTCGGCTCGGCCTTGGCCACCGTCGGGCGCTTGGCCCGCGGCTTCGGCGCCGGCTCCGCGGGGGTGCGCTGCGCCGGCACGGGTACGTCGAAGAGGGTCTCCTGCGCCGTCGCCGCGCCGCCGCCCAGCTCGGCCGGGTCGAACAGGGTGATGACGCCGTACTCGCCGTCGTAGCCGGGGACCCGGTGCACGTCGCCCCGGCGCAGCCGGCCGATGCCCTCGGCGAGTAGTTCCCCGCCGACCCGGGCGATCTCGGCGAGCGGGGTGGTGGTGAGGATCTCCAGCTCCGGGCCGAGCGCGGCGAGCAGGTCGTTGAGCTTCCCCTCGACCTTCTTCGAGCGGGCGCCCACCTTGTTGATCTCGCCGAGGACCTCGGCCAGCGGCACGAGGTGGGTGACGTCCCTGGCGTGCGCAGGCCGGTGCCCCGCCGGACGGTCGGCCAGCTCCTCCACCCGGCTCAGCACGCCGACGGTCAGCGGCTTGTCGCACTCCGGGCAGCGCCCGCCGGCGGCCCGGGTCCGCTCCGGGGACCAGTTGACCCCGCAGAGCCGGTGCCCGTCCGCGTGGTACTTGCCCTCCTCCGGGAAGAACTCGATGGTCCCGGCCAGCCCGTCGCCGGTGCGCAACGCGTCCCGGACGGCGAAGTAGTCCCGGGCGGTGGCGAAGACGGTGGCCTCCCGCGCCAGGGCCGGCGGCGAGTGGGCGTCCGAGTTCGACACGAGCTGGTAGCGGTGCAGGCTGCCGACCCGCCAGTTCATCTCGGGGTCGGAGGAGAGGCCGGTCTCCACCGCGAAGACCTGGTCGGCGAGGTCGGCGTAGCAGTCGGCGATCGCGTCGAAGCCGGACTTCGAGCCCAGCGCGGAGAACCACGGCGTCCAGATGTGGGCGGGCACCAGGTAGCCGTCGGCGCTGGCCTCCAGCGTGATCTCCAGCAGGTCCCGCGAGTCCAGGCCGAGGATCGGCCGGCCGTCCGAGCCGAGGTTGCCGATCCGCCCGAGCGCCGTGTTGAACCGGGCCACCGCGTCCAGGTCGGGCAGGTAGATCAGGTGGTGCACCTTGCGGGTGCGGTCGTCCCGCTTGTAGATCGTGGAGATCTCCACGCTGAGCATGAAGCGGACCGGGTCCGTCTCCGCCTCGCTGGCCAGCCGGGGCGGCAGCCGGCGGGCGACGTCCCGCTCCGCCTCGGGGCTGAGCCGGTGCAGGCCCGGCTCGGCGGGGTGCAGGGTCTCGCGCAGGTGGTCGTACCAGGCGGGGTGGGTGAAGTCGCCGGTGCCGAGCACGCCGATGCCCTTGCGCCGAGCCCACCAGGCGAGGTTGGGCAGGGTGAGGTCGCGGCTGCACGCGCGCGAGTACTTCGAGTGGATGTGCAGATCCGCGACGAACGGCGAAGGGCCACCGGAGGGTGCGGCGCTGAACGGAGGCACGCCGCATCCTGTCACGCCCGCCCGATTACCCGCCGGTCGCCACGCAGACCCGTGACCTGAGCGTCCGGTGCTGGACAAGCCGCCTGCCCCGCGCTATGGGTCAGCGGGCGCGGAGCTCGACCAGGGTGACCTGCGGCTCCGCGCCGACGCGCACCGGCGGGCCCCAGAAGCCGGCGCCGTTGGTGACGTAAACCTGGGTGCCGTCGACCTCGCCGAGGCCGGAGACCACCGGCTGCTGGAGCTTCACGAGGAGGTTGAACGGGACGATCTGGCCGCCGTGGGTGTGCCCCGAGAGCTGGAGGTCGACGCCGAACTTCGCCGCCTCCACCGCGGCCACCGGCTGGTGGGCGAGCAGCACCACGGGGCGGCTCGGGTCGCGGTCGCCGAGCGCCGCCGCGTAGTCCGCCGGGGCGGCCAGCCCGGTGCCGGCGGCGGTGACGTCGTTGACCCCGGCCAGGTCGAGCACGCCGCCCCGGGCCTGGATCTCCGTCCGCTCGTTCTGCATCACCCGCAGCCCGAGCCGGTCCAGCTCCTGGACCCATTCCTCGACGCCGGAGTAGTACTCGTGGTTGCCGGTGACGAAGTAGCTGCCGTGCCGGGAGCGCAGGCCGCGCAGCGGCTCGGCCGCCTCGCCCAGTTCCGCCACCGAGCCGTCGACCAGGTCGCCGACGACCGCGACGATGTCGGCGTCCAGGCGGTTGATCGCGGCGACGATCCGCTCGGTGTGGGCCCGGCCGCGCAGCGGGCCGAGGTGGATGTCGGAGACCGTGGCGATCCGCAGGCCGTCCATGCTCCGGGGGAGCTTGGCGAGCGGAATCTGCACCCGGTCGAGCTGCGGCGGGCCGAGCGCGGTGCGGATGCCGGACCCGGTGAGGCCCGTGGCGGTGAGCCCGGCGAAGATCGCCGCCCCGCGGGCGAGCAGCAACCGGCGGGCCGGGTCGTGGTCCGGCTGCGCGACCGCGTCGGCGGCCGGCGGATCGGCCGGCCCCGTCGCGCCGACCAGGGCGGGCTCGGGCGCGGCGGCGGTGGGCTCCGCGGCGACGACCCGGCGGCGCAGCACCAGCCGGGCCACCAGCATCGGCACCTCCAGCGCCACGAGCAGCACCAGCAGGTAGAACATGACGGCGAGCCAGAGGTAGCCCGGCCAGGCGAGCCAGTAGAGGCCCGCCTGGGTGCCGGCCATGGTCGCCGGTACGAGCAGCGCCAGCACCAGGGCGGTGATCCCGCCGATCCGCCGCCAACGCCCCGGGATGGTGGTGTCGCGCACCAGCCGCTTCCAGAGGTAGAGGTGGATCAGGCCGGTGATCAGCGCCATGGTGGCCACGAAGGCCAGTGCCGCCAGCATGTGCGCGCCTCCCTCAGCCGCCCGCGAAGGGGGGCAGGACGTCGATCGTGGCCCCGGCCGGTAGCGGTGCCCGACGATCATGGCAGTTCACGCCGTCGACCAGGAAACTCGCCACCCGCAGCACGGCGGCGAGCCGCTCGCCGTGCCGCTCGGCGAGTCCCACGACGAGTTCGTCGAGGCAGCCGCCGCCGGGTGCCGTCTCCTCGGGCCGGCAGGCGGCGGCCCGCGCCCCGGCGAAGTAGCGTACGGTCAGCGACGCCTCGACGTCGGCACCCTCGGCCGGTGAGCCGGTGTGGGCGGTGCCTGCCTGGGTCGGCGGCGTGGCGCGCGCCGTGTCTGTCTGGGCCGGTGTCCCGGTGCGGGCCGGCCGCGTCGGTTCGGTCACGGTCATCCTCCGATGGCAGACATCGGCCGGGCCGGCTGAAGGAAGGCCGGGTCGTCGATGCCGTGCCCGGCCCGCTTGCCCCACATCGCCGTGCGCCAGCGCCGGGCCAACTCGTCGTCGTCCGCCCCGGCCCGCAGCGCGCCGCGCAGGTCGGCCTCCTCAGTGGCGAAGAGGCAGGCGCGGACCTGCCCGTCGGCGGTGAGCCGGGTGCGGTCGCAGTCGCCGCAGAACGGCCGGGTGACGCTGGCGATCACACCGACCCGCGCGGGGCCGCCGTCAACCAGCCAGGTCTCGGCCGGCGCCGCGCCGCGTTCCGTCGGGTCGGGGGCCAGGGCGAACTCCCGGCGCAGCGAGGCGAGGATCTCGTCGGCGGTGACCATGGTGGTGCGGTCCCAGCCGTGCTGGGCGTCCAGCGGCATCTGCTCGATGAACCGCAGCTCGTAGCCGTGCGTCAGGGCGAAGCGGAGCAGTGCCGGCACCTCGTCGTCGTTGACCCCGCGCATCAGCACCGCGTTGACCTTGACCGGGGTCAGCCCGGCGGCATTCGCTCCGGCGAGCCCGGCCAGCACGTCGGGGAGGCGCCGGCGCCGGGTGAGCCGGGCGAACCGCTCCGGGTCCAGGGTGTCCAGCGAGACGTTCACCCGGTCCAGCCCGGCGGTGCGCAGCGCGGGGGCGAGCCGGTCCAGCCCGATGCCGTTGGTGGTCAGGGAGATCCGGGGACGCGGTTCCAGCGCCGCCACGGCGGCCACGATGCCGACCAGCCCGGGCCGGATCAGCGGCTCCCCGCCGGTGAACCGCACCTCGGTCACCCCGAGCCGCCGCACCGCGACCCCGACCAACCGGACGATCTCGTCGTCGTCGAGCAGTTGCGGGCCCGCCAGCCAGGGCAGCCCGTCGGCCGGCATGCAGTAGGTGCAACGCAGGTTGCACTTGTCGGTCAGCGACACGCGCAGGTCCCGGGCGACGCGGCCGTACCGGTCGACGAGGACGCCATCGGTCGGTGGGGCGGCGTTCACCCGTCGACGGTAGCGCGCACCAGCGCCGACCGGGCGGTGCGGGCGACCGCATCACGGTACGACCCGCCGAACAGGGCGGTGTGCACCAGCATCAGGTGGAGTTGGTGCAGCGGCACCCGCTCCCGCCACCCGTCGGCCGGCGGCCACGCCTCCGCGTACGCGGCGAGGATCCGGTCCAGGTGGGGCGCGCCGCCGAAGAGCGCCAACTGCGCCAGGTCCGTCTCCCGGTGCCCGCCGTGCGCCGCCGGGTCCACCAGCCAGGCCCGGTCGTCGGCCCCCCAGAGCACGTTGCCCGGCCAGAGGTCGCCGTGGATACGGGCCGGCGGCTCGTCCCCGCCGAACTCGCCGATCCGGTCGACGACCTCCTCGACCAGCCCAGCCTCCGCGCCGGTCAGCGCGCCGCCGTCCACCGAGCGGCGCAGGTAGGGAACCAGCCGGCGCTCGGCGAACCAGCGCGACCACGGGCCGTCGTCCGGCGTGTTGTCCTGCGGGAGGGCCCCGATGAAACCGGCCCACTCGGCCCCGAAGGCCGGCGCGCCGGCCCGGTGCAGCCCCGCCAGCTCCCGGCCGAACCGTTCGGCCGCCTCGGGCGTCGGCTCGCCGGGCTCGACCCAGTCGAGTGCCAGCAGCTCCGGCAGCGCCACGACCACCTCCGGCACCGCGACCGCGCCCACCTCGCGCAGCCAGTGCAGGCCCGCCGCCTCGGCGGCGAAGAGGCCCTCCGGCAGCGACCGGTCGGACCCCTCCGGCCAGGTCTTGGCGAAGACGGAGTGGCCGTCGTCCAGGGTCAGCCGGGAGGCGGCGCAGATGCCGCCGCCGGAGACGGGCGTCTCCCGGATCCGCTGGTGGGTCAGGAAGGTCGGCAGGTGCTCCGGGTGCGCCCGCAGGTACGCCAGATCCATGACGGCAACGTAGCCTCTTCACCCTCACCGCGCGTCGTTCGCGCCGCAGGTTCCCCGGTGAGCTGCGGCGATACTCTCCGTGTCTGTGGATAACCCGTGTGTCGTCCACAGGGTCAGCCGGCCGGTGCGCCCGCGCCGCAGGCTGCGGGCATGACCTCGACCGACCGCCCCCGGCTCGCCGTCCGTTCCCCCGCCGACCTCATCGCCGCCGTGCCGTACCTGCTCGGCTTCCACCCGGCCGACAGCGTGGTCGTGGTCGCCATGCGGGGCCGCCGGATCACCTTCGCCGCCCGCGCCGACCTGCCCGACCTGGCAGACCCGCACGATCCGGCCCGGCACCTCGCCGGCGTCATCGCCCGGCAGGGCGCCGAGACCGCCACGGTCCTGGGTTACGGCCCGGCCGCCCGGGTCACCCCGGCCGTCGACGCCGTGCGCGCCGCGCTGGCCGTTGCCGGGCTGCCCGTGCTCGACGCCCTCCGCGTCACCGAGGGCCGCTACTGGTCGTACGTCTGCACGGAGCCGGAGTGCTGCCCGCCGGAGGGCACCCGCTTCGACGCCGGGGCCAGCGAGGTCAGCGCGGCGGCCGTCTTCGCCGGCCAGGTCGCCCTGCCCGACCGGGCCGCCCTCGTCGCGCAGGTCGCCCCGGTCGGCGGCCCGGGCCGGGTGGCGATGCGCCGGGCCGCCGCCCGCGCCGAGCGGCGCCTGGCGGCCCTGCTCGACAAGACGCCCCCGGCGGAGCTGCGCGACGGGCGGGCGGTCCGGGCCGCCGGGGTGGCGGCGGTACGCGGCGCGTTGCGCCGGCACCGGCGGGGGCAGCGGCTCGGCGACGACGAGGTGGCCTGGTTGAGCCTGCTGCTGACCCACGTCACCGTCCGGGACCACGCGTGGGCGCGCACGGACGGGCGGGACGAGGACATCGCGCTCTGGACCGACGTGCTGCGCCGGGCCGAGCCGGAGCTGATCGCCGCGCCGGCGGCGCTGCTGGCGTTCGCGGCCTGGCGGGCGGGGCAGGGGGCACTGGCGGCGGTGGCCCTGGAACGGGGTCTGGCCGAGCACCCCGACCACGCGCTGGCGCTGCTCCTCGACGACCTGCTCCGCCGGGGCGTGCCACCGTCCGCGTTGGACGGCTGGCCGGCGGTCGCACTGCCCGGCGTGCTACGCCGCAGGCGCACCCGTCGGGGCCCCCGCTGATCCGCCGGCGTCGGGCGACGCATGGCGGCCCGGGTCATCCCCCGGCGGGAAGCCGCCGGTCCAGCCAGGAGAGCAGGGCCTGCTCGTACTGCGGGCTGACTCCGGCCAGGTCGTCGGCCTCGTCCAGGGTGGGCGCGTGGTCGCAGCCGGTCAGCCGGGCGACAGTCAGCTCGGCGGCGCGGGCGGCCCGGCGCCACACCGCCAGACTCTCCTCGATCGGTATCCAGGCGTCGGTCTCGCCGTAACAGAGCAGCACCGGGCAGGACAGCTCCGCGAAGACCGGCTCCGGGTCGAAGTCCATGTCGGCCCAGGCACCCGGCTCCGGCACCTCACGCGGCAGGAACACCAGCGGAAACCAGGGCCGCTCGACGGCCGCGTCCAGCTCCGCCTGGGCGACCGAGCGGGGCAGCCCGCCGCGCAGGTACGTTTCTGCGACCCGACGCAGCCGGCTCAGGTGGGCGAGGTCGGCGTCGCCGTACCCGTGGCGGCGAAGCTGCTCGGCGGTGGCGTACCGCATCTGCCGGGCGGGGCTGACGCCGGAGCACCCGACGAGCACGAGGAAGTCGACCCGGTGCCGGCTGGCGGTCAACGCGGCTGCCCAAGCCCCCTGGCTGAACCCCCACAGCCCGACGGGGACGTCGCCGACCTGCCGGCGCAGCACGTCGAGGGCCGCCGCCGCGTCGTCGGCCTGGGCGGTCAGCGGCACGTCGTGACCGTCGAACCGGGGTCGCCGGTCGTAGCGCAGCACCGCGATGCCGGCCGGCGGCAGCAGCCGGGCCAGGTGCTCGTAGAGGAAATGGGACCGCGTGCCGGCGTGGGAGCCGTGCAGCACGGCGAGGGCTCCCCGGGCCGGCCCGGCCGGAAGGTCCAGGATGGCCGGAAGTTGCTGCTCGCCGACGCCCAGCTCCATGCCGGGCAGTCAACCACAGACTGGCCGCGTCCGTCTCGCCCGTCCGTGCCCGCCCGGAGCGGTAGCATGCCGGCAGGGCGTCGTGCGTTCGGCCGCCGCACCGTTTCGTCCCGGCGGCGACGATCTCGGTTCGCGCCGTGGAGAGTTTTGCGTGCGGGGGCGGTCAGGTCCGTTCGGCGACCCGAGCGACGAACGCGCGCCACGCCGCCGGCCCGAAGGTGAGGGCCGGGCCGGCCGGGTCCTTCGAGTCGCGTACGGCGACGACGCCAGGAAGGTTGTCGGCGACCTCGACGCAGTTGCCGCCGTTCGAGCTGCTGCGGGTGGCCTTGCGCCACCGCGCGCCGGTCAGGTCAGCCATGATCTTGCCTCTAGGAAGTCGATGGATTGGTTTCGCGGGAGAGCGACCGATCTCACGGTATCCCACACGGCCCACAGCGGAGCAACGTCATTAGTGATGCGTCCAGTTGCCTGATCATCCAGGTAGCCGACATCCTCACCGTCCCTCGTTGTGGCGATCACGAACGGCCCGGCCTGGCCTGGGTGGAGGCCCGCGTTCAGCGGAAGGACATGCACCATGACGTTAGGCCGCTCGGCCATCGCTGCCAGGTGGTCGAGCTGCGGCACCATGACTGCCGGCGCACCTCGGCGCAACGCTGCCTCATCGATCACGAAGACTGCCAGGGGCGGGCGGGGCCGCTCAAACACGGCAGCCTGCCGCCGTAGCCGCGTCTCGACGTAGCCGTCTGCGTCGGCTATGAGGGGACCACTAGCGAGGACCGCGCGGGCATACTCCTCGGTCTGAAGTAGCCCGGGAATGACGGTCGACTCATAGCACCGCAGCCCAGCCGCTTCGCGCTCGATGTCCGTCCATGGCTGGAACCATGCCGGCTCGCGGCGCTTCAGTGCGTCCGGCCAAAGCTCCTCTATGTCCTTGTTCAGGATTTCGGCGACCCGGGCACGGTGCCGGGTCTGCGGAATTCGTCCCTGGCTCACCCACCGCGCCGCCGTCTTCGGATCAACGCCGACTTGAGCTGCAAGGCTCTCGGCAGTCTCACCGGCCTTCGCCATCGCTACCTGTACCGCCCGGTTCATCCCCATCCCTCACGCGAACGTCCCGAATGATCTCGGTACAGACTGCTACGCGGTGTCACTGTCTGGCAACCCTCCGCAAGGTGCTTTGTAGACGGCGCGAGCCGGTGGAGGCACCCGGAGCCCGCCGGTCGTGCCGGCGAGGGGGCCGCCGCAGGGCGAGCATCCGTGGCGGCCCCCTCCTCCAGCCGACGGACGAAGGGAAAGACGGTGAGCCCGCGAGAGATCACCTCCGGCGACGTGCTGTACCTGGCCCGATCCGCGAGCCCTCAGTTCGTCCGCCCGATCACCGTGCGTGTGATCCGCGTCCTGGCCGACTGGCACACGTACCACGGATGGTGCTGGATCGACGCCTACGAGCTGAACGCGCGCGGCGACGCCGTGGACCGGCGCTCGCTGTACGTGCGGTGCGAGGGGGTGCGTTGGCGTACGACGCCCCCGGCCGCTGCCCCGGCCCGCCGCCCGATCTCCCGTGTGCAGGTGACGGCGTGAGTCGGCGGCGCCCCGAGCACCTGCCCACCCGGCCCACCTGGCGCTGCGCGGCCTGTGGGATCGCCTGGCCGTGTTCCGCCGCGAAGTTGCGGCTGCTCGCCGAGTACCGGACGGACCGGCCGGCCCTGCTGGTTCACCTGGCGACCCTCCAGGCGGAGGCGGGCGAACAGCTCGCGGCGTCGGACCGCGCCCCGGCACCGGGCGACCTGACCGAGCGCTTCACCGGGTGGGCACGGGCCCGCGGGTAGCCGGTACGCGGGTGGTCTCATGGACGGGGCAGCTCGACAGCGTTCCACCACCCACCCCCGACACGGCATCCGTCGAAGGCGCTGCGCCGCCGTCCGGCTGGAGCTGTTCGGCACCCGGATCAGGCGGTGACCCGGCGGGGGTGGGCGTAGACGTTCATGGTCCGGTCGCGCAGGAAGCCCACCAGGGTCAGCCCGGCCTCCTCGGCTAGGTCCGCCGCCAGGCTGCTCGGTGCGGAGACCGCCGCGAGCAGCGGCACGCCGGCCATCCACGCCTTCTGGGTCAGCTCGAAGCTCGCCCGCCCGGAGACCAGCAGCACGTGCCCGGCCAGCGGCAGCCGCCGCTCGCGGACCGCCCAACCGATCACTTTGTCGACCGCGTTGTGCCGGCCGACGTCCTCACGCAGCACGACCAGCTCGCCGCCCGCCGTGAACAGGGCCGCCGCGTGCAGCCCGCCGGTGCGGTCGAAACCGCGCTGCGCCGCCCGCAGCCGGCCCGGCAGCTCGGCCAGGACCGCTGCCGGCACGGTCAGCGGGTCGTCACCCACCGCGAAGACGGATCGGGTACGCACGGCGTCGATGCTCGCCTTGCCGCACACCCCGCAGGAGCTGGTGGTGTAGAAGTTCCGGGCCGGGTCGGTGGCGGGCTCGGGCACGCCGGGCGCGAGCACCACGTCCACCACGTTGTACGTGTTGGGCGTCTCCGCGCCGGCGCAGAGCTGCGCGGTGTGCACGTCGTCGGCGGCACGGATCAGCCCCTCCGTGAGCAGGAAGCCGATCGCCAGGTCCAGATCCTCGCCGGGCGTACGCATGGTCACCGCGAGCGGCCGTCGCTGGCCGGGGCCCGCCGCACCGACCCGGATCTCCAGCGGCTCCTCCACGGCGAGGGCGTCCTGCCGGCGTAGCGAGGTGCGGCCGGTGTCCGCCGCGTCGAGGTCGACGCGGAGCACGCCGCGTCGGTCAGTCGCCCGTCCCATCCCGCCATCCTGCACCCCGCGCCCGCGTCGCCGCGCGGCTACCGTGGCGGGGTGGACGCGTACGCGGCGGTGGTGCTGGCCGGCGGGGCTGCCCGCCGGATGGGCGGCGTGGACAAGCCCGGCCGGACGGTCGGCGGCCGGCCCATGCGGGACCGGGTGCTGGCCGCCGTCGCCGACGCCGCCCCGCGCATCGTGGTCGGCCCGCCCGGGCCGGTGCCCGCCGGGGTGCGGGTGACCCGGGAGGAGCCGCCGGGCGGGGGCCCCGTCGCCGCCGCCGCGGCCGGGCTGGCCCTGCTCGACCCCGGTACGCCGGTGGTCGCCCTGCTCGCCGCCGACCTGCCCCTGCTCACCCGTGCCGCCGTCGGCGGGCTGCTCGACGGGCTCGACGCCGATCACGACGGCGTTTGCTACGTCGACCACGACGGAAAGCGGCAGACGCTCTGCGGGGTGTGGCGGGTGGCCCCGCTGCGCGCCGCCCTGGACCGCCTCGCCACCGAGCGCGCCGCCACCGAGCCGGCCACCGCCACCGAGCCGGCCACCGCCACCGAGCCGGCCACCCGTGCCGGGCGGGGCGGTGCCGCGCCGCTCGCCGGGGCGCCGATCCGGGCCCTGCTGGCCGGGCTGCGGGTCCGCGAGGTGCCGTGGACCGGTGCCGGCCCGCCGCCCTGGTTCGACTGCGACACTGACGAGGACGTACGCCGGGCGGAGGAGTGGGCGCGATGACGGTGATGGACGACTGGCTGACGGCGGCCTGTGCCGAGCTGGGTCTCGACCCCGCCCAGGTGCCGGTGCCGGCCGTGCTCGACCTGGCCAAGGACGTGGCGCACCAGGTGCTGCGGCCGGGCGCGCCCGTCACCGCGTACCTCCTCGGGCTGGCGGTCGGCCGGGGCGCGGACCCGGCGGGTGCCGCGGCCCGGCTCAGCGCGCTGGCCGCCTCGTGGCCGGTCGAACTGGGCGCCGAACGCGCCGGCGAGGGCCCCGCCTGAGGTCGTTGTCCGATCGCTGTCGGGCTGATTCGTCCCCCAGGATCCGTGGGTAGGGTGACCAGGACGGACGGAGGCGATCATGACGGCAGACCACCCCTCGGCGCCGAACGGTGACACGCCCGGCACCCTGCCGGCACACCACGAGCCGATCCTGCTCGACGAGCCCACCACGGCCGACCTGCGGGCGAAGGTGACCCAGGCGTGGCGGGAGTTCGCGCGGGCGTTGGCCGAGCGGCTGGCGGCGCTGCCGACGGGCACGCACGTCGAGCTGACGCTCGACCCCACCGCCTCCGGCACCGGCGACGCGGTCTACTCCGTCAGCGTCGACGTCGGCGAGGAGGGCCGGCTGGCGGCCCGCGCGGTCGGCAACGCCACCCTGCCGCAGGGCTACCGGCTGGACCGGGCCGCGGTGGCGGACATGATCGCCCTCGGCTGGTCGCCGCCCGGCGTGGTGGCGGGCTCCGGCGAGCACTTCGGGCTGGACGGCAACACCACCGACGCCACCCGGCTGGCGGCCCTGATCACCCGGACGCTGCGCGACGTCTACGGCGCCCCGCACCCCGCCTTCCTCGTCTACCTGATCCACGACGCCGAGGGGGAGCCGCTGCCGGTGGAGCCGCTGGGCACCGCGCGCAGCGAGTTCGGCCCGGACCGCGACGTGGAGGCCGACCTGGACGAGGCGCTCGCCGCGGCGACCGCCGCCCAGGCCCCGGAGGGCGACGTGGCCGCGCTCGCCGAGCGGGTCCGCACGGTCGTCTCGACCATGCTCAAGTCGGACTCGGACCGGTTGCAGGTCGACTCCGACGGCGACATCAACATCCGCGCCGGCTCGGCGATGGTCTTCGTCCGGGTCCGCGACAACCCGCCGCTGGTGGACGTCTTCTCCCCGGTGCTCACCGAGGTCGAGCCCACCGAGCGGCTCTACGTGAAGCTCTCCGAGCTGACCAACCGGATGCCCATCGGCCGGCTCTACTGCGCCGACGACACCGTGTGGGCGTCCATCCCGGTCTTCGGCCGCAACTTCCAGGCCACCCATCTGATGCTCGCCGTGCAGGTGATGACGGGGCTCGCGGACGAGCTGGACGACCGGCTGCACGGCGAGTTCGGCGGCAAGCGCTTCTTCGGCGAGGGCGACAAGGCGGTCAGGCGTGACCAGGGTGAGCACCGCACCGGCATGTACCTCTGACCGGGGCCTTCCCGGCTGAGACGGGTGGGGCCCGGAAACCCCGAGAGATCGGGCCCCACCCGCCGGGGAGGGAGAATCAGGTCACAGGGAGCCAGTCGAGGCTCCGGGCGGTGGTCGGATCGGTGGCGCGCAGGCCCGCGTCGGAGACGGTCCAGAGCACGTCACCCACCAGCAACGACCGGGTCACCGCGCCCGCCCCGCCGGGGTGGGACACCGTGCCGACCTCGCCGATGTCGCTCCCGGAGACCCGCAGCAGGCGTACGTCGTCGCCGACCGGGAGGGCGACCAGGCCGGTCTCCGGGCGGTGCAGGAAGGCGTGCGAGTCGTACTCCAGCGCGGAGTACTGCCCGGGCACGTGCCACTGGTCGAGCCGGGCCGGCCGGGCCGGGTCGCGGACGTCGAACAGGGAGACCTGGAGCCCCTGCGTCCGCCCCCGTCGGTCGGCCTCCTGGCCCACGCCGAGCAGCCGCCCGTCCGGCAGCGGGTGCAGGTACGCCGAGTACCCGGTGATCTTCAACTCGCCGGTGACCCGGGGCGCGGTCGGGTCGGTCAGGTCGACCGCGTAGAGCGGGTCGGTCCGCCGGAACGTGACCACGTACGCGGAGCGGCCGAGGTAGCGCACCGAGAAGATCCGCTCGCCCGGGCCGAGGCCGGTGACCGCGCCGACCCGGGTCAGCGCGTCGCCGTCCCGGCGCAGCACGTGCACCCCGGACTCGGAGGTCGGGCGGGCGCCCCAGGGATCGCCGGTGGTGGTGGCGACCCGCAGGTGCCCCTGCCACTCGGAGAGGGCGTACTGGTTGACGAGCGACCCCGGCACGGTGCCGGCGGCGAGGTAGCGGGGACGCCCCGGCGCGCCGGTGTCGAACTGGTAGATCTCGGTGACCTGTGCGCCCGCCGGCCGGTCCCGGCGCGGCCCGGCGGGCCGACCCGGGACCGGGCGTTCGCCCGCGAGGTAGAGGTTCGGGCCGGTGCCGTAGACCGTGGTCGCGTCGGCGGCGACGGTGACCGGGTCGCCGTCGCCGAGCCGGTCGGCGGCCAGGTCGAAGCTCAGCACCGTCAACATCGACGTGCCGGACCAGGTGGGCGGGCGGCTCAGCCGGTCGCAGCCGACCCGCCCGGTGTGCCGCTGGGCGCCGGCCGTCCACTCGTACGCCGGCAGCCACGCCTTCACCCCGGCCTGGTCGATGACCGCCCGGTTCGCCGCCGTCCGCGTCGCGTCGGTGCCGCGCTTCGCGTACGGGAACTCCAGCCGGGGCCGGGTGCGGACGACGACCCGCGCGGTGGACCCGGTCTGCCGGGCGTCGACGAGGTTCCCGTCCATGCGGTAGGTGCCGAGCACCCGCGGCGGGCCCGCGAGGTCGACCAGGATCAGCCGCGGTACGCCGGCGATCCGCGACCCGGCGAACTCCCTGGCCCCGCCGGCGCCCACCTGGGCCAGCACCAGTGCCCGGTCGCCGTGCAGCAGCAGGCTCTGCTGCCCCCACCCCAGCTCCGGCAGCGCCCCGGTGAGGTCGACCCGCCCGGTCTCCCGCCGGGCGGCCGGGTCCACCACCCGCAGCAGCCCCCGGCTGACCGTCACGATCCGCCGGCCGTCGGTCTTGACCAGGTCGGGCTCGTCCGCGCCGGCCTCGTGGTTGTTGGTGGTGGAGTGCTCGGGGGCGGCTGCGGCCTCCGCCCGCGCGGCGTCCGGGACGGCGCTGAGGGCGGCCCCCGTGCGCCAGCCGCCGCCGAAGCCCCACGGGCCGACGGACGCGCGGGCGGCCGCCCGCAGGCCGGCCAGCGCGTCGGCGCAGGAGTCGAAGGAGACCAGCACCGGGGCGGTCGGCAGGTGCCGCGGCGGCGGATCGCCGGGCAGCGGCGGCGGGATGGCGCTCCCGCCGAGCAGCGTGAGGGCGGCCAGCGTGCCGGCCGCGAGGACGTGCGCTCCCCGTCTCATGGCCGGTTCGACGCGCCCGCGTGGCGCGTGGTTCCGACCCGCCCAGCCCTTTCGCGCCGTTTCCCGCCGCACCCCCGGGCCGGTCGGCGCGGTCAGCCGCCGGAGGGCCCGACGCCGGGGGACTCGACCAGTCGGGAGAGCACGATGGTGCTGCGGGTGGAAGTCACGAAGGGCTCGGCCCGCAGCCGCTCCAGCGCCGCCTCCAGGTGCGCGATGTCGGCGGCCCGCAGGTGGACGAGCGCGTCGGCCTCGCCGGAGACCGTGTACGCGCCGACCACCTCCGGGTGCCGGCGGGTGGCGACCCCGATCTGGGCCGGGGTGGTCCGGCCCGCGCAGAACAGCTCGACGAATGCCTCGGTGGTCCAGCCGACGGCGGCCGGGTCGACGACCGCCGTGAAGCCCCGGATCACCCCGGCGGACCGCAGCCGGTCCACCCGTCTCTTGACCGCCGGGGCGGAGAGTGACACCCGTTGTCCGATGTCCGCGTACGAGGCGCGGGCGTCCGCGACGAGCAACGCAATGATTCGCTGGTCTACGGCATCTATCTGCAACGTTCCGCCTCTGGGAAGCAATGGTTGTGGCTGTTACCAAAGTTCAACGGTACCTACCCTTGGTCACCGTGAACCAGCAGCGAGTCCCGCGAAAGCGGACATATCTCATGTGCTCGCCCGAGCACTTCGCGGTGGAGTACGCGATCAACCCGTGGATGGACGTCAGCACCCCGGTCGACCCGGAGCTGGCGGTCAAGCAGTGGGACCGGCTGCGGGAGACCCTGGTCGGCCTCGGCCACGAGGTGCACCTGCTCACGCCCGAGCGGGGCCTGCCCGACATGGTCTTCGCGGCCAACGGCGCGTTCGTGGTCGACGGCATCGTCTACGGCGCGCAGTTCAAGCACGAGCAGCGGGCCGCCGAGGCCGCCGCGCACCGGGCGTTCTACGAGTCGCAGGGCTGGCGGTTCATCGCGCCGAGCGAGACGAACGAGGGTGAGGGCGACTTCGCGTACCTGCCCGAGGCGCACGGCGGGCTGGTCCTCGCCGGGCACGGCTTCCGCACCGAGCTGCCGGCCCACGCCGAGGCGCAGGAGGCGCTCGGCCGCCCGGTGGTGTCGCTGCGCCTGGTCGACCCGCGCTTCTACCACCTGGACGTGGCACTGGCGTCGATCGACGACGAGAACATCGTCTACTACCCGGGCGCCTTCTCGGCGGCCAGCCAGAAGGTGCTCGCCCAACTCTTCCCCGACGCGGTGGTCGCGGACGACGAGGACGCGCTGGCCTTCGGCCTGAACCTGGTCAGCGACGGGCTCAACGTGGTGCTCAACAGCGAGGCGACCCGGCTGGCCGGGAAGCTGAAGGCGGCCGGCTACCACCCGGTCCCCGTCGAACTGGCCGAGCTGAAGAAGGGCGGCGGCAGCGTGAAGTGCTGCATCGCCGAGCTGCGCCACTGAGCCGAGCCGCGCGAGGCGTACGACGAGGGGCCGGCCTCCCGGGCGGGGAGGCCGGCCCCTCCGCGCGTGGTGCGGGGCGCTCAGCCGAGCGTGGCCAGCTCCGTGACCAGCACGTTCGACAGCACCTGGCCGTCGAGCTGCACCTCGCGCAGGTACCACTTCTGCTGCGGCGTGCGTGGCTGGTTGAACTGCCACACCCCGCGCGGGCTGTCGATCTGGCCGATCTTGCCGAGCGCCAGGTTGACCTGCTGCGGGTTGGGCGTCGCGCCGGCGATCCGGATGGCCTGGTCGAGCACCTGTGCCGCGTCGTACGAGGCCATGGCGTAGGTGGTGGGCGAGGTGCCGTGCTTCTTGCGGTACGCGGAGGCGAACCGCCGGTTGGCCGTGTTGTTCAGGTCGGCCGAGTAGTTGAGGGCGGTCTGGATGCCCGTCGCCTCCTCGGCCTTGACGCTCTCCAGGACCGTGCCCTCGGTGAGGAAGCCCGGGGCGTAGACCTTGCCGGTGAATCCCTCGATGCGTAGCTGCTTGATGAACTCGACCGCCGCCGGCCCGGCGTAGAAGCAGAACACGGCGTCGGGCTTGCGGCTCAGCGCCGTGCGGATGTCGGCCCGGTACGCGGACTTCGACGGGTTGGTGAAGACGCCCGTCCAGGTCACCGGGTCCTTGATGCGCGGGTCGGACTCGCCGAACTCCTGCTTGAAGCCCCGCACCACGTCCTGGCTGCCGGCGTTCTCCGGCGCGACGATCGCCAGCCGCGCCGAGGATCCCAACTGCTCCCGCAGGTAGCGACCCAGCGCCCGGCCCGCCTCGTCCAGCACGTACGACGTCCGCCAGATGTAGACGACGCTCTGGAGGCTGGTCGGCGAGGCGTTGGAGCCGATCAGCGGCACCCGGGCCTGCTCGACGGTGTCCCGGATGCCGAACATGACGTTCGAGTCGACCACGCCGGTGAGGGCGAGCACGCCCTGCTTCAGCAGCCCCTCGACGGCGGCCTTGCCGGTCTTCACGCTCTCGCCCTCGTCGGCGGTGAGCAGGGTGACGGGGTGCCCGCCCAGGCCGTTTCCGTTGAGGTCGAGGAAGAGTTGGAAGCCGTTGGTGATCTCGTCGCCGATCGCCTTGAGACCTCCACTGGTGGGCGCGATGAGGCCGATCTTGATCGGGCTTCCGTCGCCGGCCGCTTCGCTCTCGGCGGCATCGGTGCCACAGCCGGCGGCGAGGCCCGCCGTTCCGAGCGCGGCCAGCAGTTGGAGTGCCCGCCTGCGGTTCATCTGCGACACCGGGTTCCTTCCAGGGAGCGTTGCAGGGCGGATCGCGCCCCCTCGGCGTTCTACCGGGTCAGCGACGCTGCGTCAATGCCTAGCGATCTTCCAGCAGAGATCGAAGAGCAGCCGTGACCTCTGGCCATGCCGTCGACTCCGGATCGATGAGCCCGAAATGTTCGCATTCTGGCAGCTCAACGAGGCGGATGTCGCCGCCTGCCGCCCGGTCGGCCGCGACGAACTCGCGGCTCATCGCCACCGGCACCTGCTCGTCCAGCGCGCCGTGCATGACTACTGTCCGTATCGGGATGGGCACCAGCGACCGTGGATCGGCGGCGGCGTACCGGTCGGGGAGGTCGGCCGGGCCGCCGCCCAGCAGCGCGGCCACCGCCCCGGAGTCCAGATCCAGCCGGTACGCCTCGGCGAGGTCCGACACCGGGGCCAGGGCCAGCACACCCCCGACGGCGGCCGGGGCGGCCGCCGCCGCGTACAACGCCAGGTGCCCGCCGGCGGAGTGACCCACCAGGACCGGCGGCCCGGCGGCGACCCGCCCGGGCAGCGCCTCGGCCGCCAGCCGGGGCAGCTCCGTCACGCCGGTCAGCACGTCGGTCAGCGTCCCGGGCCAGCCGCCGCCCGGCTGCCCCGTCCTGCGGTACTCCACCTGGGCCACCGGGTGGCCGAGCGCGGCCAGCTCGGCGGCCAGCGGGTCGGTGTGCCGCCGGTCGTACTCGGCCCGCCAGAAGCCGCCGTGCACCACCACGACCAGTGGCCGGGCCGGGCCGGACCCGGCGGGTCGGCGCAGGTCGGCGACCTGGTCCGGGTGGTCGCCGTAGGAGACGGTGGCGTCCGGGGCCGGGGCGGGGCGGCTGAGCACGGCGCGCGGGTCGGCGGGCATGGCGCGACCGTAGCGCGGATCACCCGCCGATCCGGCGTCGGGGATCGGTCCCGGGCGCGGTGGGCCGTGCGGCTGGGTAAAGATGGGTCCCATGACCGAAGCGCACTCCGCTGGACAGAACGACGAGCCGGGCCAGGACGGCACCGGGCACTCCGGAACGGTGGTGGTGGTCGGCCCGGACGGGCGGCCGGTCGGCACCGTGCAGACCGACGAGGCCGCCGGCGAGGACCCCACCCGACTGGTCGAGCAACCGGCCAAGGTGATGCGGATCGGCAGCATGATCAAGCAGCTGCTGGAGGAGGTCAAGGCCGCCCCGCTCGACGACGCCAGCCGGCACCGGATGCGGGAGATCCACGAGCGGTCGATCGTCGAGCTCAAGGAGGGGCTCGCCCCCGAGCTGCGGGACGAGCTGGAGCGGATCTCCCTGCCCTTCACCGAGGAGAAGGCGCCCAGCGAGAGCGAGCTGCGCATCGCGCACGCCCAGCTCGTCGGCTGGCTGGAGGGCCTCTTCCACGGCATCCAGGCGGCCCTGGTCGCCCAGCAGATGGCCGCCCGGGTCCAGCTCGAACAGATGCGTTCGGGCCGGCAGGCGCTGCCCAGCGGCCCCGGCGGCGTGATGCCGGGCATGCCGGGCATGGGCCAGCCGCAGGGCGGCGAGGGGCACAGCACCGGCCAGTACCTCTGAGCGTGCCGGCCGGCCGGGCCCCGGCCGGCCGTCAGCCCACCCCGAAGACCTTCTCCAGGTACGCCGCCACGCCGTCCGTCGAGTTCGCCGAGGTCACCTCGTCGGCGACCGCCAGGACGGCGCGGTGCGCGTTCGCCACCGCCACCCCCCGCCCGGCCCAGGTCAGCATCGGCACGTCGTTGGGCATGTCGCCGAAGGCGAGCACGTCCCGGGCGTCGATCCCGAGCCGGGCGCAGTACCACGCCAGCCCGGCCGCCTTCGTCACGCCCGCGGCGGAGATCTCCACCAGCCCCGAGTACGACGAGTGGGTCGCCTCGGCCAGCCCCTCCAGCGCCCCGGCGACCAGCGCGACGAAGGCGTCCGGGTCCTGGTCGGCGGCCCGGGCCAGCAGCTTCACCGCCGGCGCCGACAGCAGCTCCTCCGGGGTCTCGACCGCCCGGATCGCCTCGTGGTCGGCGTCCCAGCGCAGCGGGTAGTGCGCCTCGTGCCGCATCTGCCGGCTGTCGACGATCTCCACCGCGAAGCTGATGTCGGGCACCTCGGCGCGCAGCCGCCGGGCCACCTCGGCGAGCAGTTCCGGCGCGAGCGGGTCGGCCCGGAGCACCTCGTCGGCGGCCGGGTCGTAGACCACCGCGCCGTTGGCGCAGATCGCCGGCAGCGGCTCGGCGAGCTGGTCGTACACGAGCTTCAGCCAGCGGATCGGACGGCCGGTGACCAGCACGACCGGCGTGCCCCGCGCGGAGATCCGCGCCAGCACGTCGGCGGTGTGCGGGCTGAGCGTGCGGTCGTCCCGTAACAGGGTGCCGTCGATGTCGGTGGCGATCAGCCGAGGTGCTTCTCCCATCAGCGGGACAGTAGCCGATCGAGGTACACCGCCACCCCGTCGTCGTCGTTGCGCAGCGTCACCTCGTCGGCGACGGCGCGGACCGTCGGGTGGGCGTTGGAGACCGCCACCCGGGCCCAGCCGGCCCACGCGAACATCGGCAGGTCGTTGGGCATGTCGCCGAAGACCAGCACCTCGGCCGGGTCGACGCCGAGCCGCTGCGCCACGACGGCCAGCCCGGTGGACTTGTCCACCCCCGGTGGGCAGATCTCCACGAAGCCCAGCCCCGCCTGGGTGAGCGTGGCGACCTCCGGCGGGACGACCTCCCGGGCGACGGCGAGCAACTCGTCGACGTGGTGGTCGGCGGTCCGGACGAACGCCTTGATCACGTCACAGGAGAGGCACTCGGCGCGGCTGCGCGCCTCGAACGCGTCCTGGTAGGGCCAGCTCGGGTGGTAGTCGCCCCAGAGCGGTGCGTCGTGCTCGTCCGACGCCTCGACCATCACCGTCAGCGGCCCGACCGCCACCTCCAGGTCGGCGAGCAGCGTGGCCAGCACCTCGGCGGGGAGGCGCTCGTCGCGCAGCACCACCGGCCCGGCCGGGTCGCTCTGGTCGACCACGCGACCGCCGCCCGCCATCACCAGGAAGTCGGCGGCGCGGATGTCGTTGCGGGTGAGCTCGGCCAGTCGGGGACCGCGGCCGGTCGCGCCGACCACCGGGATCCCGGCGGCGCGCACCCGGTCCAGCACCCCGTGGGTGTACGCGGAGACGGTCTCGTCGCTGCGGACGAGCGTCCCGTCGAGATCGGTGGCGATCAGCTTGGGCAGGCCCGGGCGGGTCATCGTTCCTCCTTCGCCCGCCGCCGCCGCAACCAGCCGTCTTCGGTCGTCGGTGCCTCGACCCTCAGTGACGGCGGGCAGCAACCGTACCTCGCGCGGCAGGTACCGACTATTGCCTTTGGGCGAAGTCGGTGCCAACGGACGACGGCCCGCCGGTGTCCCCGTCCCGGTCCGGCGGGGCGGCCGTACGGTGGGCGGATGGGAGAGCGGGACTGGCCGGTGGCGGAGATCATCGGCACGGAGCGGCTGCTGCTGGAGCCCCTCCGTGTCGACCACGCCGAGGAACTCGCCCCGCTCCTCGACGACCCGGCCCTGCACGAGTACACCGGCGGCAGTCCGGCAGCCCCCGAGCAGCTGCGGGAGCGCTACCGCCGGCAGGCGGCCGGGCGGTCCCCGGACGGCGGGGAGGGCTGGCTCAACTGGGTCGTGCGGCACCGGGACACCGGCGACGCGGTCGGGACCGTGCAGGCCACCGTGCGGCTCGACGGCGACCGGCCGGTCGCCGAGCTGGCCTGGGTGGTCGTGGCACCGCAGCAGGGCCGCGGCTACGCCGGCGAGGCCGCGGCCGGCATGGTCGGCTGGCTGGCGGAGCAGGGCATCGCGGCGCTCGTCGCGCACGTGCACCCCGACCACCGGGCCTCCGCCCGGGTGGCCGAGCGGCTCGGCCTGCGCGCCACCGACGAACTGGTCGACGGCGAGGTCCGCTGGGCCGCCCCCTGACCGGGCCGGGTGCCGGACCGCGCCGGGTGCGGCTGCGGACCGGGTGGGAGGGCGCGGCGGACGGCCGGGTCAGTCCCGGGGCTCGGGGCGGGCGAAGGGGCTGGCCGGCCCGACGGTGAGGTCGGCCGGTGGGGGCAGCGCGTCGTCCTCCAGGTCCCGGGCCCTGAGGCTCCGGCGGCGCCGGTCGACCGGCTCCCCCTCGTCGGCGACCGCTCCCTCGTCGGCGGTCTCCTCGCCCGGCACGGCAGCCCCGACCGGGGCCAGCTTCAGCGCCGCCGCGAGGAGCACGCACGCGACGGACGCCGCCACCAGGCCCCGACCGTACTCGACCCGGAACCCGTCGTCCGCCGAGTAGAAGAAGACGCGCTGGCCCGCCTCGTCGAGCGAGGCGGCGGTCGCGGCCAGCAGCGCCAGCAGCGCCCCGGCCAGGGTCAGGCCGGCGAGCCGGACGTTGCGCCGCACCGCAGCGGTGCCGCGCAGCGCGAGCGCCACCGCGCAGACCAGCGCCAGCAGCCCGACCAGGTAGCCGACCCCGAAGCCGCCGATGTCGGACACCCCGCCCGGCACCCGCACCGGCGTGTTGCCCTGCGGGCCGGCGTTGGGGATCGTCATCACCTGCCACTCGCCGAGCAGCGAGGCGACGGCGGCCACCGCGCCCAGCGCCGCCAACAGCGGCGGCAGCCGGTGGTCCCGGCCCAGGCCGGAGAGCGTACGCCCGACCCGGCCCGGCGGGGCCGCCTCCGCCCCGCCCCACTCCACGACGGCGGTGCCGTCGGACCGGTGGTCCTGGTGGGGAATGGGGAGATCCTGGGACATCGGCCACCCTTCCGCGTTCGCGGGCCTGAGCCGAATCATGACACAGTACGCACCCAGGGACGCGAAGCGTGAACGGTCGCCGGTGGGTGCCCTTTCCGATAGCGTCGGGGGCATGCCTATCCGTACCGCTTCCGCACGTTGGCAGGGCAACCTCACCGAGGGGTCCGGCACGGTCCGCACCGGCAAGGGCGGGCTGGAGGGTAACTACTCCTTCAAGTCGCGTTTCGAGGAGGGTGAGGGCACCAACCCGGAGGAGCTGATCGGTGCCGCGCACGCCGGCTGCTTCTCCATGGCGTTCTCCAAGGCCCTCGCCGAGGCCGGCTCGGCGCCCTCCTCCGTGGAGACCACCGCCAAGGTCCACCTGGACAAGACCGACGCCGGGTTCACCGTCACCCGGATCGAGCTCGACACGGTCGGCAACGTGCCGGGCATCGACGAGGCGCAGTTCACCAAGCTCGCCGAGACCGCCAAGGAGAACTGCCCGATCTCCCGGCTGCTCTCCCCGGGCGCGCAGATCACCCTGACCGCCCGCCTCGCCTCCTGACCGCCTCCTCCGTCGGCGTACGCCTCCGCGGGGAGCGACCCTCCCGGTGGAGGCGCGCCGATCTTGGCCGGGCCGCGGGCCACGCCGTCGGGCAGAATGGGCGGGTGCCGGTGGAGATGAGCCGCGAGCGCTTCGAGGAGCTGGTCGGCGACGCGCTCGACGAGGTGCCCGAGGAACTGCTCGCCCTGATGAGCAACGTCGTGATCCTGGTGGAGGACGACCCGCCCCCCGGCGAGGACCTGCTCGGCCTCTACGAGGGCCACGCCCTCACCGAGCGGGGCTGGGACTACTCCGGCGTGCTGCCGGACCGCATCCTCATCTACCGCAACCCGATCCTGCGCCTGTGCGACGACGACGAGGACGTGGTGGACGAGGTCGCGGTGACGGTGGTGCACGAGATCGCCCACCACTTCGGCATCGACGACGAGCGCCTGCACGAGCTGGGCTGGGGCTAGGGCGCGGGACCGATGGCGCCACCGGCGGGCGGCCCGGGGGCCGCGCCGACCGGCGGGTGGGCCGGGCCGGTCGGCCGGTGGTCGACGGTTGCGCCGTACGCCTACCGTCGGTCCAGGCATCGCGAAATCAGGAGGCACTTCCATGCGCAGCGAGCTCTTCTCCGCGGAGAACCTGGAGAAGGAGTCCGCGCAGCCCGGCATGCGGCTGCAGAACTCCAAGATGTTGAAGATCGAACTCAACGGCGAGGCGATGGCCCGCGTCGGGTCGATGGTCGCCTACCAGGGGCAGGTGCAGTTCCAGGCGCTCGGCTCCGGGGGGCTCGGCAAGTTCCTCAAGCAGAAGCTGACCGGCGAGGGCGTCCCGCTGATGAAGGTCACCGGCCGGGGTGACGTCTTCCTCGCCGACTTCGCCAAGGACGTGCACGTCATCGACCTGGAGCCGGGCGACGCCCTCTCCATCAACGGCTCCAGCGTGCTGGCGTTCGACTCCACCCTCCAGTACGACATCCGGATGGTCGGCGGGGCCGGCATGGCCTCCTCGTCGGGCCTGTTCAACTGCGTCTTCACCGGCCACGGCCGGATCGCCATCACCACCAAGGGCACGCCGGTCGTGCTCAACGTCGACGCTCCCACCTACGTCGACCCGCAGGCGGCGGTCTGCTGGTCGGCCAACCTCCAGACCGGCTACCACCGGGCGGAGCAGCTCGGCCTCGGCACGCTGCTCGGCCGGCGCACCGGCGAGGCGTTCACGATGAGCTTCGCCGGCCAGGGCTTCGTCGTCGTGCAGCCCTCCGAGGAGCCGCCGATCATGGGCAGCGGCGCCCAGGAGCAGCAGGGCGGCCTGCTCGGCGGCCTGCTCAGCTGACCCGCGCCCCGCCCGCGCACCGCCCCCGCCCGCGTCTCGCCCGGCCCCGCCGGGTCCGCAGCGATCGGGGGCGGTGTCGTCAGGTGAGGTCGCCGGCGCGCAGGCGGGCCAGCCAGGCGGCGGCGTCGGCGTAGTCGGCGTCCGAGAGGCCGGGCGGCGCGGGGACCGGCCGGTCGCCCGCCGCCGCGGTCCAGCGGTGCCGGGGGTACGAGCCCAGGAAACGCACGTCGGCGCAGACCCGGCGCAGCCCCTGCAACGCCTCCCCGAGCCGGACGTCCGCAACGTGCCCCGTGCAGTCGAGGAAGAAGACGTACCGGCCGAGCGCCTCGCCGGTCGGGCGGGACTCGATCCGGGTCATGTTGATCCCCCGGACGGCCAGCTCCATCAGCACCGCCAGCAGCGCGCCCACCCGGTCGTGGGCGATGTAGACCGCCAGCGAGGTCACGTCGTCGCCGGTCGGCGGCGGGGGCGGGCCGGGGCGGGACACCAGCGCGAAACGGGTCACCGCGTCCGGGTGGTCGGCGATCTTGTCGGCGAGCACGTCGAGCCGGTGCCGGGTGGCCCCGATCGGGGCGCAGATCGCCGCGTCGTACTCGCCGGCGGCTGCGCCGGCCGCGGCCGCGCCGTTGGAGAGCACGTCGACCACGACCGCGTCCGGCAGGTGGGCGCGCAGCCAGCCCCGGCACTGGGTGGACGCCTGCGGATGGGCGGCGACGCTGCGGACGGCCGCGAGCGCCGTGCCGGGCCGGGCGGCGAGCACGAACTCGACCGGCAGGATCACCTCACGGGTGATCACCAGAGGTTCCCCCTCGGCCAGCTCGTCCAGGGTCACCCCGACCGCGCCGCCGATCGAGTTCTCCAGCGGCACCAGGGCGGCGTCCGCCTCCCCGGCCCGTACGCCGTCCAGCGCCTCCGGCACACTGCGGGCCGGTGCGCGGCTGCCCCGTTCGGCGGCGGGGATGGTGTTCAGCGCCTGCTCGGCGAAGGTGCCCTCGGGTCCGAGGTAGACGAAGCGCGTCGGCGGTGTTCCCGGCATGGCGACAGCCTACGCACCCGGTACGCCGGCCGACCCGCCGTCGCAGACCAGGGTTCGGATGCCGGGCGGCCCGGCGGCCCGGACCTCGACCGTGCAGACGTCGGTGCCGGCGGTGACCAGCCGCGGAGCGCTCGCCCGGCCCTCGGTGACCACGTGGAGGTCCTCGTGCCCGGTCACGTCGAGCACCGTGTAGTGCCACCCGCCGGCGCAGAGCGGGCCGGTCCGCACCCGCACCCGGGCGCCGCCCGGGAGCACCCCGCCCCGGCCGCGCACCAGGTCGACGACCCGCTTCCCGGAGGGGCCGTCGGTGCACGGCACCGCGACCAGGCCGGAGTCGGCGGTCGGGGTGGCCGCCCCGGGCAGGCCGGTGGCGGGGGGCGGGGTCGGCGCGAAGGTGGGTGTGCCGGCCGGGCTCGGGGTGGCGCGGGTCGGGGCGGCGGTGGGGGCGGTGTTCCGCAGCTCGGGCGGCGTGCCGCAGCCGGCCAGCGGCACCGCGGCCAGCAGCACGGCGGCCAGGAGCCGGCCGTGCCGGGCGGGCTGGCCGGTCGGGTGGTCGGGGGCGGCGGGGCGCGAGGGGGTGGGCGGCACGGGCCGATCCTCGGGACATCGGGGAGCGTCGCTGCGGCCGGGAGGCCGAGCCCATCCTAGGAGGAACCGGCGGCCCGGGTGAAGGTCAGGCGAGGACCCGGTGGCCGGCCCGCTCCAGTGCGGCGGTCGCCTCGCCGAGGCGTACCGAGGGAACCAGCAGGTAGTCGGTGTCGTACGTCGAGAAGGCGACCACGCTGACCCGGGCGGCGGCGAGCGGGTCCACCAGCGCGGCAAGGGTGCCGCTCACCGCCAGGTCGAGCGGCCCGGCGAACCGCAGGCAGCGCCAGGCCGTCTCCGTGGCGGCCTGCTCCGGTACCCGGTCGGCGGGGCAGATCAGCGAGATCCCGTCGGCGGTCCAGCTCACCGTGACGACGTCGCCGCCGCTCAGCCCGCCCGTCAGCTCGGGCGGCAGGGCGGAGCCGGCGGCCATCCGGCACACGGCGTACTCCCCTGGCAGCAGAGCGATATCGAGCATGAGGGCACCTTACGGCCTCGGAGAGCGCCCGCCCCAGATTCGCCGTGTGCGGCGAACACCACATCCCGCCGCAGGTCAGACCTCGGAGAAGAACGTGAGGGAACCGGCGACCGAACCGTCGGTGAGCACCGGGGTGGAGATCGCGTCCACGGTCGAGTCCGGCCGGTCGGCCGACGCGGCCTGGACCCGGAGCAGCCCTCGGGCCAGGCGCCCGGAGGACAGGGCCAGCAGCGGCGGGATCTTGTCGATCTCGGGCTCGGTCAGCTCGCCCCGGTTGGCGGTGAAGTCGAGCAGCCGGAGCCCGCCGTCGAGCAGCGGCAGCCCGATCACGTCCTCCGGGGTGCCCAGGCAGAGCAGCTCGCAGCCCGAGGCGGAGACGGCGATCACCCTCGTCTCGGCGTCGATCAGCAGGCACGGCTCGTCGGCGTGGGAGACGGTCGACGACCACTGCCCGAAGTTGTCGGACCCAAGCTCTGTCGATGTCCCCGCCGACGGCACGAACACTTCAGAGAGCGAGAGTTCGACGTGGGCCACCGCGCCTCCTATGTACACCGACGGTCCGTCCACGCTAGCCGGTCGCCGCGGATGTCGCCGACCGCGCCGTGGTCACCGGGCCGCCGGTGGTGATGGGGTGCCCCGACCGGGCGGCCGGCGACGGCGCGACCGACGGGTGCCGACCGGCATCCGGGCCGCGTGGCGTCGCCGGTGACGTTACCGCCGGCCGGCCGGCTTGTCAGCGGCCGTTCGGCCGTCCTCGTACCACCGGTAGTCGGCGGCCGGCCGGTAGGCGCCGTTCATCCAGGTGCCCGGGTGCTGGGCGACCCGGGACAGCTTCTCGGCGGTGGCCGGGCTGATCCGGCTGCCCCCGGCGACGAGCAGGCGGTCCAGCTCGCGGTGGGTGGCCATGAGGCAGTCCTTCGGCAGGCCGTAGACGCTGATGACGCCGGAGCCGACGAATGTCAGCACCGGCGTCACCGGGATCGGCAGCCCCACCGCGTCGGAGAGCGCCTTGCTGGCGCGCTTGGCGTCGCGGCGGGCCTCCGCCACGTAGGGCGGTCGCTTGCCGTTGATCTGCACCACGTCGCCGGCGACGAGCACCCGGGCCCGGCCGTGGTCGGCGACGGTGACCGCGAAGAGCCCGCTCGGCCCGATGGCGAGGAAGCCGGCGCGTTCGTCGCGCTCGTGGTCGAGCAACAGGTCGGAGGCGTCCGTGCGAGGCCACTCGATGACGTGCCAGGCGGGCCCGAGGTGGTCGAGCTGGCCGAGCGCCCGCGCGCCGGCCGCCTCCAGCCGGCGGGCGCCCCGCTCCGCCCGCCGGCGGCGGGCCCACTCCAACGGGGACGGACGGACCGGCGTGAGCACCCCCGGCGACTCCACGCGGGGATGTGGCACCGCCGCGGGCGGCAGTGCCCGGGCGGACGGTACGGCTCGACGAGCGGGAAAGACAGTCATCGCGACCTCCGGCAAAAGGTCCCTCGAAGTTATGTCCTCACTACCCTACGTTGCCAGACCCCCGTGTCGGCAAGTTGGAACGCCGGAGTGAGTGCGGATGAATGCCATATTCATCCACCACTGTTTTATCGGATGCCGCCAAACCCTGCCCTACGCTGCGATGGTGACCCACTACGTGGACAGCGAAGTCGGCCGGCTCGGCACCGTGCTGCTGCACCGGCCCGGCCCGGAACTCGCCCGGCTCACCCCACGAAACAACGACTCGCTGCTCTTCGACGCCATCCCCTGGGTGGGGCGCGCCCAGGAGGAACACGACGCCTTCGCCGCCGCCCTGCGCGAGCGCGGGGTCGAGGTGCTCTACCTCGCCACCCTGCTGGCCGAGACGCTCGCCGTGGCCGACGCGCGGGCCGAGCTGACCGAGGAGGTGCTGCGCTCGCCCCGGCTCGGCGACTCGCTGCGCGCCCGGGTCGCCGACCACCTCGCGTACCTCGACCCGGCCGCGCTCGCCGACGTGCTCATCGCCGGGCTGGCCCACGAGGAACTGCGGGTCAGCCGGGAACGGCCGGGCGGCCTGGTCTACACCCTGATGGACCGGCACGACTTCGTCATCGACCCGCTGCCCAACCTGCTCTTCACCCGGGACTCCTCGCTCTGGATCGGCGACCGGGTCGGGGTGACCAGCCTGGCGATGCCGGCCCGGCGGCGGGAGACCACGCTGACCGATGCCATCTACCGGCACCACCCGCGCTTCGCCGGCACCGAGTTCGTCTACCACCCGGAGCTGGAGCACCTGGAGGGCGGCGACGTGCTGCTGCTCGCGCCCGGGGTGCTGGCCGTCGGCGTGGGCGAGCGGACCACCCCGGCCGGCGCGGAACGCCTCGCCCGGCAGGTCTTCGCCGCCGGGCTGGCGCACACCATCCTCGTCGTGCCGATCGCCCAGGAGCGGGCGACCATGCACCTGGACACCGTCTGCACGATGGTGGACGTCGACGCCGTGCTGATGTATCCGAACGTCGCCCACACCCTGTCGGCGTACACGGTGATCGCCGGGGTGGACGGGGAGGACCCGCGGGTGGACGGTCCGGCGCCGTTCCTGCGGGCCGCCGCCGACGCGATGGACCTGGCCCAGCTCCGGGTGATCGACACCGGCCTGGACCCGGTTACCGCGGAACGCGAGCAGTGGGACGACGGCAACAACACCCTCGCCCTCGCGCCCCGGCTCTGCGTGGGCTACGAGCGCAACACGGAGACCAACGCGCAACTGGAGCGGGCCGGCATCGAGGTCATCCCGATCGCCGGCTCCGAACTCGGCTCCGGCCGGGGCGGGCCGCGCTGCATGTCCTGCCCCCTGGTCCGCGAGCCGCTCGGCGGGAAAGGAAGGGCACCTTCCTAACGCTTCCGGTAGAGGAAGGGGCCCTTCCTAACACCTCGGGCACTGCCGGGCGGCGTCGGCGGGGGCGCGGGGGCTCAGCGCAGGGTGAGCTGGCGGCCGAGCAGGCCGTGCCGGGCGCGCCGCCCAGCGGCGTCCAGCGGGGCGGGGTCGGCGAGCGCCTCGGCGTACCGCTTGGCGAACTCGGCGACCGGCTGCTCCCAGTCGGCAGCCGGGACGTCCTCGGGCAGGTCCCAGACCGGCACCAGCCGACCGTGCGCCCGGAACATGCCGGCGAACCGGGTGTTCTCGCCGAGCGTCAGCGTGCCGGCCACGCTCAGCCGGGCCAGCGCGTCCAGCGCGGCGTCCTCGTCGTCGGGCAGCACCCAGCGCACGTGCGCCTTCTCCGGCACCTGGCACCAGTACGCGGCCCGGGCGGCGGCGAGCCGCACGGTCGGGTAGATCGCGGCGTTCGCGCGTTCCAGGGACGCCTGCACGTTCGGGTCGTCGCCGGCCCCCGGGTCGAGCCAGAACTCGAACCCGTCGTGCATCGTGATCTCCAGCGGACCGTCGACCAGGACGTCCTGTAGGCGGGGGCCCTGCCCGGGCAGCGGCGGCACGGCCACCGGGCTGCCCGGCTCGGCCCGCAGCGCGCAGAGCAGCGCCTCGGCCAGGTCCCGGGAGACGTCGCCGGACTGCTGGTGGCGCTGGAGCCCGACGAGGACCCGGCCGTCCGGTTTCGTCACGGCCGGGGCGGCCATCGGCAGCACGGTGGCGAGGACGACCTCGCGGTCACCGAACTCCTCGACCAGGGCGGGGGCGAGCCGTAGCGGCGCGGAGGCGGCCGGCACCAGCTCGCGCAGGGCGATCCACTCCGGCTCGTCGGTCAGCCCCTCGAACGGTCGGGGCACGAAGATGTCGCGCACCTTCTCCCGCTTGGGGGTGGCTTCGGCGGCCCGCTGGCTCTTTCGACGCTTGCTCACGGCGACACAGCCTAGAGGCCGCAGCCGGCCGGGGTGGGCAGGACCCGCCTGTCGGGGACGGTCAGCCGGCCACGGCCAGGTCCGACCGGGTGACCTCGGCCGGGTCGAACTCGGCCCACACGCTCTGGCCCAAGCCGTCACGCTCGACGCCCCAGCGGTCGGCCAGCCCCGCGACGATGTGCAGGCCGCGGCCGTCGACGGCGTCCGTGTCGGCCACCCGCATCCGCGGGCCCGCGGCGGCGCCGCCGTCGGTGACCCGGAGCTGCACCTGCTGGCCGGCGGCGGAGCTGCGCAGTCGCCAGGCCACCCGGACCACCCCGCCCGGCAGCGGGTCGGCGTGCCGGACCGCGTTGCCGACCAGCTCGGCCAGGACCGCGACCAGGTCGGCCAGGAGCGGCGGGGGTACGACGCCGGTCAGCTCGTCGGCGAGCCGGTGCCGCGCCAGCCGCGCTCCTGTGGCGTGGTGGGGCACCACCACGCACCATGCCCGTTCGGCAGCTCCCGTCGACACCTTCGCCCCTTTACGCCCCGCCGCCCGTCGCCGGTCCCCCGCGCGGCAGCCGCACCTCTGCGACCGTACCGCCACCGGCCCTCGGCCGGAGGAATACCCATCCATTCTGCTGTTCAACGATCCGGCGGACGAGATAGAGACCGAGACCGGCCCCGGGATAGCGGCGGCGGTCGCCCGACTCCCCCTGCCAGAACCGGTCGAACGCGCGCTCCACGTGCTCCGGCCGGATGCCGATGCCGCGGTCGCTGACCCGGAAGGAGACGGTCGCCCCGTCCGCGTCCGCGCTGATCTCGACGGGGGAGCCGGGCGGGGAGTACTTGCCGGCGTTCGTGCACAGCTCCGTCAGCACGGTGGCCAGGCTGGGCCGGTGGCCGAGCGCCCTGGGCAGGTTGGCCGGGAGGCGGAGGACGAGCCGGTGCCGCAGCTCCGCCGGCAGGTCGGTCACCGTCGCGCGCAGCGCGTCGCCGAGGTCGTACGGGGCGGGCGGCTCGTCGCCCGGGCCCGGCTCGGCGGCGGCGGAGAGCAGCCGGTCGACCAGCCGGGCCAGCTCGTTGGCGCGCTGCCCGATGACCCGGGCGGCCTGCCGCCGGTCGGTCTCGGTCAGCGACTCCCAGTGGTCGGTGAGCGTGTCGGCGTAGCCCTTGATCACGGTCACCGGCGTACGCAGCTCGTGGCTGGTCACGGCGACGAAGAGGTCCCGGTCGTGGTCGCGCCGCTGCTGGTCGGTGATGTCGCGGAAGGTCACCACGTGCAGGGTGCCGGGGCCGGGCAGTTCCCCGGAGGTGATCTTGATCCAGCGGCCGTCCGGCAGCCGGTGGTCGAGCACCTGCCCGGACGGCGGCAGCGGGAAGGGCAGCGGCCGGTTGAGCGCCTCGGCCGCGGAACGGCCGGTGACCTGGGCGGCGGCCGGGTTCCAGAGCCGCACGTGCCCGTCCCGGTCGACCACGGCCAGCCCGTCCGCCAGCGCCGCCACCACCGGGCCGTCGCCGTGCACCGGCAGCCCGGTCTGGTCGCCGTACATGTGGGCGATGCAGGAGGCGATGTAGCCCATCGCGTCGTGCCGGCCGGCGTCCCGCGTCCCGTCCTCGCCCGGGTAGAGCGCGTGCAGGCTGCCGACGGTCAGCCCGCCGATCTCCGCGCGGGCGACCACCATCCGGAGCAGGCCGCGTGCGGCCAGCTCGCCGGCGAGCCTGCCGGTGAGCCGGTCCGTCCGGACCTGGCGTATCCGGGTGCCGGAGAGCAGGCAGGCGACGGCCGGGTCGTCGGGCGGGACGGGGCGGCCGATGATCCACTCGACGGCGCCGGCGGCGGCGATCACCCGGCCACCGGTCGGCGCGAACTCGACGAAGGCCATGCCCGCCGCGTCGAGCGCGGGCCGGACCACCCGGAGCAGTTGGGTGAGGACGGGGACGCCGGCGCCGCCGGAGTTGATCGAGTCGATCACCGCGGTGTGGCCGGCGAGGAGAGCGGAGAGGTCGGTGCGCTCCGGCATGCCCCGAGTGTGCCCCGGCGGTCGGTTTCCGGACACCCCTGCCCGACCGGATCCCGCCCATCGGTCCGGGCCGCCCGCGTCCGGCCGGGGACGCGGTCCGGGCGCGCGGTCAGCGGCCCAGGTGGGCCAGCGCGCGCGCCGGCCGGTCGGTGATGATGCCGTCCACCCCGGCGGACAGGACGAGGTCCAGGTCGGCCGGCTCGTTGACGGTCCACACGTAGACCTGGTTGCCCGCCGCCCGCAACGCGGGCACGAGCTGCGGGCGGGCCCGCACCAGCGCCACGCCGGGCCCGGCGATCCGGGCGCCGAAGGGCAGCCGCCCCGCCCGCAGCCAGGGCGGCAGCACCTCCAGCAGCAGCACCGTGGGCAGCGCGGGGGCCAGCTCCCGCGTCCGGCGTACGGCCAGCGCGGAGAACGACATGACGGTGACGCGTACCGGATCGTCCGGTTTCGGCTCGGCCAGGCCGTGCCGGCGCAGCAGCGCGACGAGCCGGCGCTCGACGTCGCCGCCGTAGCGGGAGGGGTGCTTGGTCTCCACGAGCAGCCGGACCGGCCGCCCGGCGGCGAGCACCGCGTCCAGCAGCCGCTCCAGGGTGAGCAGCCGGGTGTGCGACTCGTCCAGCACCTCGTCCCCGTCGGCGGGCACGCAGCGGGGGTGCCAGGAGCCGAAGTCCAGCGCCTCCAGCTCGGCGAGGGTCCGCGTGCTCACCAGGCCCTGGCCGTTGCTGGTGCGGTCGAGCCGGCGGTCGTGCACGCAGACCAGGTGCCCGTCCCGGGTCAGCCGGACGTCGCACTCCAGCCCGTCCGCACCCTCGTCGAGGGCGCGCAGGTAGGCGGCGAGAGTGTGCTCGGGCAGGTCGTACGAGGAGCCGCGGTGCGCGAAGACCAGGGGTGCGCCCATCCCGTCCGCCTAGAGGACGTGGCCCGGCTGCCCGTTCCCGCCGACGACGGGTCTTCCGGCGGCGGCCCACTCGTCCATCCCGCCCGCGACGTTGCGCACCTGGTCCCAGCCGTTGCGCATCAGGTACGCGACGACCTGGGCGGAGCGCCCGCCGGAGCGGCAGATGACGGCGACGTCGCGGTCGGCGGGCACCTCCGCGATCCGGGCCGGCAGTTCCATCATCGGCAGGTGGTGCGCGCCGGGAGCGTGGCCGGCGGCCCACTCGTCGTCCTCCCGGACGTCGAGCAGGTAGGCGTCGTCGGCGATCTCGGGCACGGTCACGGTGGGAACCTGGGGTCCGAACACGCGCCAAGCCTAGAACCTCGCCCGGCCGACCGTCGGTGGGCGGTCGGTGCGGCCGGGTGCGGCGTCCCGCACGTCACAGTCGGGTGACCCACCGGGGGTTGGCCCCGGCCCACTCCGGCACCCGGGTGCCGCGGACCGCCTCGAACAGCTCGTCCCCGCCGTTGTCGAGAACCACGTACGACACCTGGTCGATGGTCTGCGGGTGGGAGGGGACCTGCACGCCGCGCAGCGCGTCGGCCGGCAGGTCGCGCAGCGCGAGGACCAGGTCCTCCAGCGGTACGCCGTTGGTGTCCACGGTCAGCGAGCTGCCCACCGCCCGGATCACCTGGTCGAGCTTGACGGGATTGGTCCGCAGCGAAGTCTCGCTCGTGCGCTCCAGCAGGGCCCGGAGCAGTTGCTGCTGGTGCGTCTGTCGGTCGTAGTCACCGCCGGGCAGGTCGTAGCGTTGGCGGACGTAGTCCAGCGCCTCGCCGCCGTCCATCTGCTGGCAGCCGGGGTGGAAGACCCGGTCGGTGTGGATCGAGCGGACCTCGGTGTCCACGCACATGCGTACCCCGCCGAGCAGGTCGATGACCTTGCGGAAGCCGGAGAAGTCGATCAGGGCCGCGCCGTCGAAGCGGATCCCGGTCAGCCGGACCAGGGTGGCCGAGAGCAGCCGGGTGCCCGGCTCGCCGCCCCCGCCGTGCTCGTACGCCGCGTTGATCTTGTCCTGCCCGCCGTCGAAGCCGTTGCCGGGCGGGATGGCGACCAGCAGGTCCCGGGGGACGGAGACGAGGTACGCCTCGCGCCCGCCGGCCGGCACGTGCACGATGAGGATGCTGTCCGACCGGCGGTCCGCCGCGCTGCCACTCTGCCACCGGTCGGTCCCCACGAGCAGGTAGTTCAGCGGCCCGTCGGGGTCGGTCCGCTCCCGCCGGGCGGTGGGGTCGAGCAACTGCTCCCGCACCACGGTGCGCTCGTACCGGTCGCCGAGCACCCGGAGGCCGACCACGGCGAGCCCGGCCAGCAGCACCACGGCCAGGCCGAGGCCGAGCATCACGCGGGGCCAGCGGGCGCGGCGCGGCCGGGCGGCCCGGGCGTCGGCCCTGGTCCGTGCCCGACCGTCGCGCGCCGATCTGGACGTGACTCCTCCCCGCGGCCGTACGTGAATCTCTCTCACGTCAGGCTACGGGCGGCTCCGTGGTCCCGGGCCGTTTCACCCGACTTTGCCCAGCCGCCGCGCTCGGGCGGGCCGGGCAGAGCCGGCGCTATGTGCGGCTGGATATCACCTGAGGGTTGGCGAACACGAACTCGGCCAGTTTGTCCTGCTTGATCGCCTGGAACATGTCCAGCGTCTCCTGGCTCAGCGTCTCCCGGCTGCCGTCGCCGTGGAAGGTGCCGCCGTTGGTCTTCAGCATGACCAGGTCGTTGCCGGTGACGCCGCGCATCGTGAAGACGAAGTCGGCGACAGGTACCCCGCCGGCGTCGAGGATGAACGCCTTGCCGGCCGCCTTGATCAGCTCGTTGAGCTTGAGCGGGTTGGTCAGCGTGCCGTTCTCCGTGGCCTTCTTCGCCATCGCCTTGATCAGCTGCTGCTGGTTCTGCTGGCGGTCGTAGTCGCCGTTCTTCAGGGACTTGCGCTGGCGGGAGTAGTCCAGCGCCGCCCAGCCCTCCATCTCCCGGCAGCCCTTCTTGTGCACCACCGGGGTCATCCGCTTGCCGGTCTTCTTGGCGTCCGCGTTCCACATCGGCTTGCCGTCGACGTACGACATGTGGATCGACTGGACCTCCTGGCTGACGCAGATGCGCACCGTGCCGAGGGTTTCGATGATGTTCTTGAAGCCGCCGAAGTTGATGATCGCCGCGCCGTCGAAGCTGATCCCGGTCATCTTCTTGATCGTCTGCGCCATCAACTGCGCGCCGCCCTCCCAGCCGCCGCCGTTGCGGGCGCCGGCCTGGAACGCGGCGTTGATCTTGTCCACCCCGCCCGCGTAGCCGCTCTTCTTGAAGGCCGGGATCTGGGCCTCCGTGTCGCGCGGGATCGAGATCAGGTACGCCTGGTCGTGCGTCGCCGGGATGTGCAGCACGATGATGCTGTCCGCCCGGACGTCGTCGGCGGCCCACCGCTCCCGGGCGTCCACGCCGAGGAGCAGCATGTCGATCGGGCCGTCCAGGTTGCCGCCACCCTCGGCGTCCGACTTGCCCGCGTCGCCGATCAGGTTGCGCTGGGCGATGTTGCCGGTGGCCTTGCTGATCAGGGCCTTGCTGCCGACGATCGCGACGCCGCTGGTCATCATCAGCACGGCGCCGAGGATCAGGGTGAGTCGGGCCCAGAGCGGGTCCTTGCGGCGCGACCGCTTCTTCGCGGGCCCGCCGCCTGTCTTTCCGCCCTTCCCGGGCTGGGTGGGGGTGGTCGTGGCGGCCCGCGCCGGGCCGCCGGGGGACTCCAGCGCCGGAGGGCGACGGCTGGTCTGAACCGGCATGCGTGCTCCAGCTCGCGTGATCAGGGGGCGGGATCACTGTACGGACGCTTTCCCGTCCTGGGTAGTTCGTCGGGACGTCAATTGGCGTTGTCCCCGCCGTCATTCGGGAAAACTGTCCAAACGTCCAGATCGATACGACCGGTCGGCCGTTGGCTCACAGGAAACGCGAAGCCGGCCCCCGACCCGCGACGACGTCCGTCGATCACGGTGGGGGCCGGCGTCGATGCGGAGCCGGTCAATTCCCGGTGCCGTCGGCCTTCTGGTTGGCCTTCACCCACGCGGTCATGGTGTCGGCGGACATCGCCTTGTACATGGCCAGCGCCTTCTCCTTGTCCGAGACCACCACGGATTCCCCGTTGATGGTCTGGCTGCCGACGTGCGGGCTGGTCACGAAGGTGAGGTTCTCGCCCCGCAGATTGCGGAACTGCACCGCCATGTCGACAAGCGAGAAGCCCTCGTCGACGGTGACCGCGGCGGTCACCGACTTGAGGAAGTCGTTCAGCTGCTTCGGATTGGTCAGCGTGCCCGTGCTCGCCGCCTTGTCCATCAGCGCGCGGAGGAACTCCTGCTGGTGGCGCATCCGGGCGAAGTCGCCGTCCGGGAACTGCTTGCGCTGCCGGATCCAGTCCAGCGCCTCGGCGCCGTCCATGTGGTTGGTGCCCTTGGTGAAGGTCCGGTACGGCTTGTGGATCGAGGTGATGGTCCGTTCGACCTTCAGGTCGACGCCGCCCAGGGCGTCGGTGACCTGCTTGAAGCCGGCGAAGTCGATCGCCATCACGTGGTCGAGCCGCACGTCGGTGAAGCACTCCACCGTCCGGACGGCCAGCGGCAGCCCGCCGAACGCGAACGCCGCGTTGATCTTCCCGCGCTGGCCGGAGCCGCACTCCGCGTTGGCGCCCTCGGGGATCGGCACGTAGAGGTCGCGGGGGATGGAGACCAGATAGGCCTGCTGGTGGTCGGACGGGATGTGCATCACGATGATCGTGTCGGCCCGCCACTTGCTGGACTGGTCCACCGGGGCGTCCGGGTCCCGCGAGTCACTGCCGACCAGCAGGATGTTCAGCGCGCCGTCCACCGCCTTGGCCGGCCGGCCGCCGGTGATCTCGGAGAACGGGTCGGTGCGGGCCAGGTCGTCGTTCAGGCTCCGGGCGTAGAACCAGGCGCCGGCCCCGCCCAGGAGCGCGAGCACCAGCACGGCCACGCCGGCCACCAGGCCGATCCGGCCCCACCGGGGCCGCGCGCCGCGCCGCCCCGGGAGGCCGGGGCCGCCGGGACCGCCCGGTCCGCCGGGGCCACCCGGACCCGACGGGCCACCCGGGCCGCCGGCCCGCGCCTCGTCCGGCGACGGGTACCAGCGGGCCTCGGCCGGCCGGGCGCGGCCGGCGGCGTCCCGGCCGGAGCCGGGCACCGACGCGCGCCCGGCGCTGCGGTGCAGGTACGGGAGCGGGACACCGGCGGGCGTGGTCGCTGACATGTAACTCAGGGTACGTACGTCCGGCCACTGTCGCCTCCAGGCGAAGCCGGCGTTTGCCGGCGTCGCCCCGGCGGCCGATTACCCTAGCCGCTCGCGGAAGTACTCGATCGTGCGCCGGAGGCCGTCTTCGGGCGCCACGGTCGGCTCGTAGCCGAGCAGTTCACGGGCGAGCGTCAGGTCGGGGCGGCGCATCTCCGGGTCGTCGGCGCTGCGGGTGATGTAGGTCACCTCGGAGCTGCTGCCGCAGAGTGACACGATCGTCTCGGCGAGTTGCCGCATGCTCATCTCGTGCTCGGTGCCGCAGTTGATCGGCCCCGTCTCGCGGGAGTCGAGCAGCAGCAGGATCCCGCGGACCAGGTCCGCCACGTAGCAGATCGAGCGGGTCTGGTTGCCGGTCCCGTGCACGGTGATCGGCTCCCCGCGCAGCGCCTGGGAGACGAACGTCGGGATGGCGCGGCCGTCGTCCGGCCGCATCCGGGGGCCGTACGTGTTGAAGATCCGGACGATCGCGGCGTCCAGCCCACGGCTGCGGTGGTAGGCCATGGTGGCCGCCTCGGAGAATCGCTTCGCCTCGTCGTAGACGCTGCGGATGCCGATCGGGTTGACGTTGCCCCAGTACGTCTCGCGCTGCGGGTGCTCCTTCGGATCCCCGTACGCCTCGGAGGTGGAGGCCATCAGGAACCGGGCGCCGTCGGCGACCGCGCGGTCCAGCAGGTGCAGGGTGCCCACCGAGCCGACCCGGAGGATCTCCACCGGCAGCTTCTCGAAGTCCGTCGGGCTCGCCGGGGAGGCCATGTGCAGGATGGCGTCGAACCGCTCGGCCATGGCCGGGTGGTGGGTCGGCAGCCCGTCGGAGATGTCGGCCTCGACCAGCGTGAACCTCGGCTCGTCCGCCAGGTGGGCGACGTTCTCCTTGGACCCGGTGACGAAGTTGTCCAGGGCGACCACCGTGCAGCCGCGGGCGATCAGCGCGTCGACCAGGTGTGACGGTACGAAACCGGCACCGCCGGTGACGAGGACGCGGTGGCCGGTTCCGAAGCGTGCGGCAACGTTCATGCCGGTCAGCCTACCCATCGCCCCGATCCCGCACCGGGCGTGGCGGGAGGGGCCCCCGGCGCCGGGGGCCCCTCCGTCGGGTGGGGTCAGTGGGCACCGGCGCCGGTGAGTGCGCGCACCTCCAGCTCGGCGTACTTCTCCTCGTCGTGCTCCTTCGAGATCACGGTCCCGATCCAGCCGCACAGGAAGCCGAACGGAATGGAGAGGATGCCCGGGTTGGACAGCGGGAACCACTGCCAGTCATGGTTCGGGAACATCGAGGTGGGCACCCCCGAGACCACCGGCGAGAAGAACACCAGCAGGACGGCGGAGAGCAGGCCGCCGTAGATGGCCCAGACCGCGCCCGAGGTGTTGAACCGCTTCCAGAACAGGCTGTAGAGGATCGCCGGCAGGTTGCCCGAGGCGGCCACCGCGAAGGCGAGCGCCACCAGGAAGGCCACGTTCAGGTTCTGCGCGTAGATCGACAGGACGATCGAGATCGCGCCGATCACCAGGGCGGAGACGCGGGCGACCCGCACCTCCTGCCGCTCCGACGCCGCCCCGTTCTTGATCACGTTGGCGTAGAAGTCGTGCGCCAGGCTCGACGAGGAGGCGAGGGTCAGGCCGGCCACCACGGCCAGGATGGTGGCGAAGGCGACCGCCGCGATGATCGCCAGGAGGGTCGCCCCGCCCAGGTCGCCGCCGAGGAAGTCGATGCCGAGCGCCTCGGCGAGCTGCGGCGCGGCCGTGTTGCCCGCCTTGTCCTGTGCCGTGATCGCCTCGCCGCCCACCAGCGCCGCGGCGCCGAAGCCGAGCGCCAGGGTCAGCAGGTAGAAGGTGCCGATGATGCCGATCGCCCAGAGCACGCTCTTGCGGGCCGCCTTGGCGGTCGGGACGGTGTAGAACCGGATCAGGATGTGCGGCAGGCCGGCCGTGCCGAGCACCAGCGCGATGCCGAGCGAGAGCAGGTCCATCTTGCTGTAGAAGGTCTTCAGCGCGTCGCCGGGCGTGTCGACGCCGTACCGCAGCCCGGGTTCCAGGAAGGCGCTCCCCTTGCCGGAGGCGGCGGCGGCGTCGCCGAGCAGCGACGACAGGTTGAACTTGTAGTGCGCCAGCACCAGCAGGGTCATCACCAGCGCGCCGCCCATGAGCAGGAACGCCTTGACGATCTGCACGTAGGTGGTGCCCTTCATGCCGCCCACCGTGACATAGATGATCATCAGGGCGCCGACCATGATGATGGTGGCGACCTTGGCGGTGTCCGCGTCCATGCCGAGGAAGGTGGTGCCCGGCTTGATGCCGAGCAGCAACGCGACCAGCGCGCCCGCGCCCACCATCTGGGCCAGCAGGTAGAAGATCGACACGGTGATGGTGGAGACCGCCGCGGCGGTACGCACCGGGCGCTGACGCATCCGGAAGGCCAGCACGTCGGCCATCGTGTAGCGGCCGGAGTTCCGCAGCAGCTCCGCGACCAGCAGCAGGGCCACCAGCCAGGCGACCAGGAAGCCGATCGAGTAGAGGAAGCCGTCGTAGCCGTAGAGGGCGATGATGCCGGCGATGCCGAGGAACGAGGCGGCCGACATGTAGTCGCCGCCGATCGCCATGCCGTTCTGGAAGCCGGAGAAGGACCGCCCGCCGGCGTAGAAGTCGGTGGCGGTCTTGGTCTGCCGGCTGGCCCAGATGGTGATGGCCAGGGTCACCGCCACGAAGACCAGGAACAGAGTGATGGTGAGGTTGCGGGCCGTGGTGCTGCCCGCCTCAGCCGCGAGGACCGTGTTCATGCGTCACCTCCCCGATCTCGGCGCGGATCCGGTCGGCGACCGGGTCGATCCTCCGGTCGGCGAACCGGGAGTAGAGCCAGGCGATCACGAAGGTGGAGACGAACTGGAGCAGGCCGAAGACGAGGGCGACGTTGATGTTGCTGCCGAACAGCTTCGTGCCCATGAAGTCCCGCGCGTACGCGGACAGGATCACGTAGAGCGCGTACCACAGGAAGAACGCGACGGTCATCGGGAAGACGAAGCCGCGCAGCGCGCGACGCAACCCGGCGAACTCGTCCGACCGTTGTACGGCGAGGTACCGGTCCGCCGCTGACGCGGAGGGCGCGGACGCGGGTGTGTCCGTGGACATTTGTGGATCACCACCTTCACAGGCGTCGGGGTTTTCGCGCACGGTAGAAAGCGCGCTCCCCGCCGGGGAAGGCTGAGATCGACGCCGGTCGGCGGCTGCGCCGAACGGCACGGTGGCTGCGCCGAGTGACGCAGCTCACTTCGCTGAACGGTCGTCGGGGTCGAGCCACCGGCCCGGCACGGTCCCGTCTCCGGACGGTGGTCGCCGGTCACGACGAGGCGCGAACCGGCGGCCCGGGCCGGGTGCTCCGCAGCCAGTCGTCCGGGGACGTGCCGGTCCTCGTCAGGTCAGCTCGCGGTACCGGCCCCGGTAGTGCAGCAGCGGATCCGTCTCCCCGGTCAGCTCGACGGCCTCGATGGTGGCCTCCACCAGCAGGCCCCAGCCGTACTCGCGGGCGGCGTCGAGCCGGCACCCCGCCCAGCCCCCGGCGTCGGTCGGCACCGGACCGTAGGGCGTGTCGGTCCACGCCTCGGTGGCGAAGAGACCGCCCGGCGACGGGAAGAGGCCGGCGAACCGGTCGGCGAGCTGCCGGTGCGACGGGTTCAGCGGAGCCACCGCGAAACGGCCGGCGGACTCGACCGCCGCCCACAGGTCCGACTCCGGGTCGACTAGGCCGAGCAGCCGGTCCGGCTCGCCCTCCGCCACCAGCGTCGACGACACCGTCAGGCCCGCCGGCCCCGGCGCCGTCCAGAGGGTCACCGGCGAGGCCAGCCGGCCCCGCAACCGGCGTACGGGGGAGCGCTGCCCGGCGGGCACGGCGAACGGGTCGGTGTGGTGGATCTCGGCGCCCGGCTCATGATTCACGTGAAACATTGTGCCGGGCCACCCCGATGATCAGTTGATGGATAGCCGGTGCCCAGCGCCGTCTGCGCCTGGTTTTCCATCAACTGATCATCGCCACTGTGGCTCGACCATGCTCGCGCTCAGTCGGTGAGGGCGCGGCGGGCGGCGGCCAGCACCTCGGGGTCGGTGCAGCCGACGGCGTAACCGGCGATCCGGCGGCGGATGTCCCGGCGGAGCAGCCAGACCCCGATCCGGTCGGCGACCGGACGTAGGAATGCCGGACGACAGCGGAAGCTGTACCGCCACGTGGCGACCGTCCACCCCGGCTCGGACGCGGGCGCGAAGCGCCAGCCGCCGGCGAACATCTCGAAGAACCACGGACCACTCACCATCTTCATGCCGACGTGGCTCGGTGGCGCCCAGGAGATGTACTCGCTGACCATGGTCAGCCCGTGTCGGGAGCGGGTGAAGGTGCGGACGCCCTTGCCGGGACGGGTCGCTCCGTCGGCGAAGTGCTGCTCTCGGACGAACGGGTCCCAGCGGTAGCGCACCGGCGCGGTGGTCTGCGAGACCGCGAAGGCCAACTCGGGTGGCACCGGCACGGTCGCCACCGCCTCGACGACGGGCATCCGGCCATTGTGCCGCCGCCCGGCAACCCCCGGCGCGGCGGCGCGGCTCTGCCCGGCACACCGTGGTGGGCGCGGTGCACGTGCAGCCGATCGAGGGTTGCCTTCGCGTCAGCGGCGGGGAGTGACCGTCGCGAGCAGTTCGGGCATGCGGCGGTCCAGCACGTCGCCGGCCAGGTACGCGCCGAGCAGCGCGGCGCCCAAGCCGTACGCCACGCCGAGCGGCAGGGCCAGCCAGAGCCAGACGTCGCCGAGCAGCCCGGCGGCCACCACCATCGGCACCGCGGCGACCGCCGAGGCGAGCATGGACAGCAGGGTGAGGAAGCTCTTCGCCACCCCGGCGCCGCTGTTCAGCGCGAACGGGTTGCTCGTCTCCGGCAGCGAGTACGCCCCGAGCACCGAGACGAAGGTGTTGACGGCGAGCCCCGCGCCGTAGGTGGCGATCAGGGTGCCCGCCATCAGCCCGATCCAGCCTGGCTCGCCGAGGACCACCGCCACGACCACGGAGATCACCGCCAGCATCGGCAGCAGGTAGATCGAGAACGCGGCCATCCGGGCGCGCAGCTCCACCTGCCCCGGCACGCCCGCCACCACGTTCGCGGCGTACGCGCTGCCGTCGAAGCCGAACTGGTTGGCCAGGGTGACCGCGGCGAGCAGGCCCACGAAGAGCATCGACAGGCTGACCAGCACCGGCGACGCCGTGTCGGGGACGTTGAACCCCTGCTCCGCCCCCACGCTGAAGCCCGAGCCGCCGAGGTTGACCATGACCGGCACGAAGAGGCCGACGACCGCGACGGTGATCAGGTTGGCCCGCCGCCGGGCGTCCCGCCACCAGTAGCGGGCCTCCCGGGCGACCAGCGCGCCGAACCGGTCCCGGCGGGCCCAGCCGACCGCGCGCGGGAAGAGCTGGGCGACCGCCCCGCCGGCCACGCCGCGTCGGTCCCGGGGCGGGCCGGCGCTGGCCGCGCCCACCATGGCCGACTCGAGCGAGCGGGACCACCAGGCCAGCAGCGCGACGATCGCCGCCGCCGTGATCAGCAGCTTCACCGGGGCGGCCCAGGCGCGGCCCTCGGCCACGTCGATGCCGGCCGTCCAGGGGGCGCCGAACGGCGTCCAGCCGATCACCTCGGCCACGCCGTCGAGCCGGTCCCAGTCCGCGTCCCCGAGGGCGGCGACGCCCGCGAGCTGCAACGGGCCGAGCAGCGCGGCGAGCACAGCGAGCAGCACGGCGGCCAGGTCACGGACCCGGCGGGACCGCAGCGCCGTGGCGAACGCGCTGGTGACCGCCCGGGCCCCCGCGACGCAGAGCAGCAGCCCGGCGACCACCCCGACCGACATCACCGCGGCGGCGGGCCAGCCGCCCAGCGCCCCGGCGGTGACCACCAGACCGGAGAGGGCCAGCAGCATCGCGACCGTGGGGACGCTGACGAAGGCGGCGGCGAACAGGCCGGTGACGAGCGTGCGGCGGGGCAGCGGCAGCAGCGCGAAGCGGGCCGGGTCCAGCGTCTCGTCCACCCCGAAGAAGACCAGCGGCAGCAGCAGCCAGCCGAGCACGACCAAGCCGCCGCCGAGGGAGGCGACCATCAGCGCGTAGCGGCCCCCGTCGGCCAGACCGGGCGCGGCGAAGAGGAAGAAGCCGGTGCCGCCGAGCCAGAGGCCGGCCAGCACGCCGGCCACGAAGAGGCCGACCCGCCAGCCCTGGCCCCGGAAGTTGTTGCCCATCACCCGCAGCTTGAGCCGGACGAAGTGCCGGGTGGAGACCCGTCGGACCGCCGTCGCCGGGCTGGTCGGGTGCGTCACCGCGACAGCCACGCCAGCTCCTCCCCGGTCGCCGTGCGGCCGCCGACCACCTCGACGAAGACCTGCTCCAGCGGCCGACCACCGCGTACCTCGTCGATGGCGCCGACCCGCTTGATGGTGCCCGCCGCCAGGATCGCCACGTGCGAGCAGAGCCGCTCGACGACCTCCATGACGTGGCTGGAGAAGACGACGGTCCCGCCCCCGGTCACGTACCGGTGCAGGATGTCCCGGATCAGCGCGGCAGACACCGGGTCGACCGCCTCGAAGGGCTCGTCCAGCACGAGCAGCCGGGGCCCGTGCAGCAGCGCGCAGGCCAGGCCGATCTTCTTCTTCATGCCGGCGGAGTAGTCGACCACCAGGGTCCGCCCGGCGTCGCCGAGCGCGAGCACGTCCAGCAGCTCCGCCGCCCGCTGGTCGACCACCGCCGGGTCCATGCCCCGCAGCAGGCCGTGGTACGCGAGCAGCTCCGCGCCGCTGAGCCGGTCGAAGAGGCGTACGCCGTCCGGCATCACGCCGAGCAGCTGCTTCGCGGCCACCGGGTCGGCCCAGACGTCGTGCCCCAGCACCCACGTCCCACCGGCGTCGGGCCGGAGCAGGCCGACCGCCATGGACAGGGTGGTCGTCTTGCCGGCGCCGTTCGGGCCGAGCAGGCCGTAGAAGGAGCCGGCCGGGACGTCCAGGTCGACACCGGCCACCGCGACCTTGCCGTCGAACTGTTTGGCCAGGCCACGGAGGGAGAGAGCCGGGTGCTCAGCAGTCATGTGTCCGACCGTATCCGGCGTCGGCCGGCCAACGGTCCGGCCGCAGGATGATCCCCCGTCATCCCCGAGGCGTACCCGGGGCGTGACGGCGGTCGCTCACAGCCGCAGCGCCTCCGGCGCGTGCAGCCGGAGCATGGTGGCCCCGACGTCGGCCGGAGCCCGGCGGCGGGTCGCCACGGACACCGCCACCATCACGGTGAAGGCCAGCGGCACCGTCCACGCGGCCGGCTGTGCGGTGAGCGTGGCCGGCCAGCCGGACAGCGGCGGGCCGAGCACGGTGACCAGCACCGCCCCGACAGCGGCCCCGCCGCCGACCAGGATCCCGGCGGCGGCGCCGAGGTCGGTCAGCCCGCGCCACCAGATGCCCAGCACCAGCAGCGGACAGAAGCTGGACGCGGCGACCGCGAACGCCAGCCCGACCACCTGGGACACGTCCAGTCCGGCGAGGTTGAGCGCGAGCACCGCCGGCACGCCGCCGGCGATCACCGTGGCCAGCCGGAACCCGCGGACCGAGCCCCGGCCGAGCACGTCGGTCGAGATCACCCCGGCGACGCTGGTGAGCAGCCCGGACGAGGTGGACAGGAAGGCCGCGAACGCGCCGGCCGCGACCAGCGCGGCGAGCAGCCGCCCGGTCGCCCCGTCGCCCAGCGCGGCGCCGGGCAGCAGCACCACCACCGCGTCCGTCTGGCCGGTGACGAGCAGTTGCGGGGTGTAGATCCGGCCGAGCACCCCGTAGATGGTGGGCAGCAGGTAGAACGCGCCGACCAGGGCCAGCACCACCAGCGTGGTGCGCCGGGCGGCCGCGCCGTCCGGGTTGGTGTAGAAACGCACCAGCACGTGCGGCAGCCCCATGGTGCCGAGGAAGGTGGCCAGGATCAGCGAGTAGGTCGCGAACAGGCCCCGGTCGTCGTCCCCGGCGGTGCTCGGCAGCAGCCAGTCGGCCGCGTCGATGGCCACCCCGGAGACCTCCGGCACCGGGTCACCGGCGGCGAACGACAGCTCGTCGCCGGGGCGTACCTCCCGGATCTGGCCGTCGGGAAGGGTGAGGGTCGCGCGGTGCTCGACCACGACGGTGGTCGCGGTCCGGAACGCCGGCCCGTCGGGCGGGGTCACCGCCGGCCGGGCGTCGGCCTGCCACTGCAACGCCAGGAAGATCGCCGGTACGGCGAGCGCGGTCAGCTTCAGCCAGTACTGGAAGGCCTGGACGAAGGTGATCGCGCGCATGCCGCCGAGCGCCACGTTCGCGGTGACCACCACGGCCACCAGCAGGGCCCCCAGGGGGTACGGCGAGCCGGTCACCGTGGCCAGCGTCAGCCCCGCCCCCTGGAGCTGCGGCACGAGGTAGAGCCAGCCGATGAAGATCACGAAGGCGGTGGCGAGGGTGCGTAGCCGGCGCGAGCCGAGCCGCAGCTCGCAGAAGTCCGGCAGGGTGAACGCGCCGGAGCGGCGCAGCGGCGCGGCCACGAAGAGCAGCAGCGCGAGGTAGCCGGCGGCGAAGCCCACCGGGTACCAGAGCACGTCGACGCCGTACTTGAGGATCAGCCCGGCGACGCCGAGGAAGCTCGCCGCCGAGAGGTACTCCCCGCCGATCGCCGCCGCGTTCCAGGTCGGGCTGATCGCCCGCGAGGCGACCAGGAAGTCGGAGGTGGTGCGCGCCAGCCGCAGCCCGTAGAAGCCGATGCCGACGGTGACCAGGGTGACCGCCACGATCGCCGGGACGACGAGATCGTTGCCCACGTCAGCGCTCCGGCCGCTGGACCAGGTCGGTGAAGTCCTGCTCGTTCCGCTCGGCGAGCCGCACGTACGCCCAGCCGACCGCGATCAGGAACGGGAACGAGACCACGCCGAGCAGCAGCCAGGGCAGGTTGACGCCGAGCACGGTGATCCGGCCGACGTCGGGCGCGATGGCGAACAGCCACGGCAACCCGCCGAGCCCGATCGCCACCACCAGGGAGAGCCGCAGGGCCAGCGCGAACTGGGCCCGGACCAGCCCCCGGACGAGCGCCTCGCCGACCCGGGTCTGCTGGGCCAGCTCGGCGCGGGTGCGCTCCGCCCGGTCCTCGCGGCGGGACACCTCGGCCAGCACGATCCGGGCCCGGGGCCGGGTGGCCGGAGCCTGTCCCGGTACGCCCGGCCGGGGCTGCCCGGGCACCTCCGGCCGTGGCTGTTCGGGCGGCCCGGGCCGGCCTGCGGTCCGGGCCGCCCGGGCGCGATCGTCGGCGGCGGCCACCCCGGCAGTCTCGCCTGATCAGCGCGATTGTCAAGGGGGCGGGTCGGCGTCGCGTCGGTGCACGGCCGGTCGGTGGGGCCGTCCGCGCCGGGTTGTGCATAACCTGTGGAGAACGCGTCACCCCTGTGGATAACTCCGTGGAAACCGCTGTCACCGGAACCTTCTGCCCCGCCGGCGAGTGGGAGAGATGAAGAAGGGAGGTGACGGTGTCCGACGGTGATCTGATCTCGGAGGTCTACGCCGGCTGTTTCCGCCGGCTCGTGGTCCAGCTGTACGCGGTGACCGGCGACCTGAGCGAGGCGCAGGAGGCGGTCCAAGAGGCGTTCACCCGGGCGCTCGCCGCGCCCCGGCGCTTCGCCGGGCTGGAGAACCCGGAGTCGTGGCTGCGGCGGGTCGCGGTGAACGTGGCCCGCAGCCGGTACCGGCGACGGCGGGTGCTCGACGGGCTGCTGCGCCGGATCGGCCCGCCGCCCGCCGTCGCCGACCGCGCGCCGGAGCACCTCGCGTTGCTGGCCGCGCTGCGCGGGCTGCCCGACGGGCAGCGGCACGCGCTCGCCCTGCACTACCTGGTCGACCTGCCGGTGGACGAGGTGGCGGCGACGCTCGGCGTCTCCGCCGGGACGGTCAAGTCGCGCCTGTCCCGCGGCCGGCAGGCGCTGGCGGCGCTGCTCACCGACGACCGCGACCACGAGGTTCGGCGCGACCGCGACCAGGAGCGCGCCGACACCGCCGAGACCATGCAGACCGGGAGGGCCGATGTCCGATCGTGAGTTCACCGGGTTCGACGTCGAGACCGTCGCCGAGGCCGTCCGGCAGCCGCCGTTGGGCCACCTCCGGCGCGCGGCGCGGCTGCGTCGTCGCCGCCGGGCGGCCGGGGCCGGGCTGGCCGTGGTGGTCGCGCTGGCCGGGTCGTTCCTCGTCCCGTCCGCCGGGGATTCGGGCGGGGTGAACTGGGCGGGCACGGACCCGGCCGACCCGCCGACCGAGCGGGGGGTCAGCGAACTGTTCCTGCTCACCGAGCGGATCGCGGTCGGCGTCGAGGTACGGGACCCCTGCCAGGTCAGCTTCACGGCCACCGAGGACGCCGGCCGGGTTTGGTCGGAATGGCGGACGGCCGAGTACGACGGTGCCTGCGGCACCACCCCCGACGCGGAGGGTCTCGGCGTGTCCGACGTCCGCTACACGGTGCTGGACGAGCGGACCTACCTGGTCAGCGTCGACGGCCAGGCGATCCTCTCGACGGACGGCGGCCGAACCTGGCGGGACGCCGAATCCGCGGTGACCGACGTGCAGGCGTTCCCGGCGCGGGCGCGCCCGGTGACCTGCCAGAACGGATGCGGGGCGATGACGCGCCCGCTCGCGGTCGACCCCGGCACGGACACCGTCTACCGGCTCGCGGACCTACCCGCGACCCACGCGCGGCGCAGCGTGGACCGGAGCGACGACGGCGCGCTCTGGTTCGTGGAGGCGTCTCCCGAGTTCGGGGGCGCAGCCACCGTCGCGAGCACCGTCGACCGGGGTGCGACCTGGCGGACGTCGCAGGTGCCGGAGGGCGTGACGCCGATCGCGCTCGGGGCGGTCAGCGGTCGCGAGGCGTACCTGCTCACCGAGCCCCGCGCGACGGGCACGAACGGTCCGCCGACCGGCTCGTCGCGGCTGCTGCACACGACGGACGCCGGCCGAACCTGGGCCGACGTCGGCACCGATCTTCCCACCAGTTCCATGCTGAGGCCGTTCACGGTCGGACGGGATGGCGTCCTCCTCGTCGGTGAACAGTTCGCGGGTGGTGCCACCGCGTACGTCTGGGTCAGCCGGGACGGCGGGCGGCACTTCGTCCGGGGTGAGCGGGTCGGCACCGAGGGGACGGCCGGGGTGGCGCCGGGTCTGGTCTGGCTCGGCGGGCGCGACGACCCGAGCCAGCCCGCGACGGCTCACGTCCAGGTGAGCGCCGACGGCGAGACGTGGAGCCGGTTGCCGCTGCCCCAGTGAACGACCGGCGACGGGGCGTCGGGGGGGGGGGGGGGGCCCCCCCCCCCCCCCCCCCCCCCCCCCCACCCCCCCCCCCCCCCCCCCCCCGGGGGGGGGGGGGGGGCCCCCCCCCCGGGGGGGGGGGGGGGACAACACCCCCC